>CBDTZM010000281.1:0-3923 GCA_965364915.1 uncultured Pseudomonadales bacterium
CATGGGCTTCGCCGTCGGCGAGCCGCAGGTCGACGCCTTCGAGGGTCAATTCAGACGCACCGCAATACCGGTGAGCCAGGGCTTCGATTTCAATCGCCGCCACGCGACTCTCCGAAACGCAATACGTCAGCAGGGTGTGCAAACAGCGCACATGCCGTTCCCAAAGCGATGTCGACCATGCCTTGCAGCTTTACGACCCAAACACGCGCGTCCCGTTGGCAGTGTAGAAAGGTCTCCGAGCCGTTGGTCTCCAGCCCGACCAACTCGGCCTGAAACTCGATATCGGTCGCCGCACGCCGCTCCAACGTGAGGTGTTCCGGGCGCAAGGCGGTATTGGCGTCGACAACGTTTACGCCGGGATCGCTCATCAGGTCGGCGATCGCTAATGTTTTGGGTTGACGGTACACCTCGAGCGGAGGGCCGCCTTGCAAGACGCGATGCGCGTCGAGCAGCAGTACCTCGTCACCGAGTTTGAACGCGTCTTGCGGATCGGACGTCGTGTACACCACCACCAGTTCGCCGGAACTCAGCAGATCGCGCAGCTGCAGTTGCAATTCTTCACGCAGCTTGTAATCGAGATTGACCAACGGTTCGTCCATGACCAAAACGCTGCCGCCCTGAGCTAGCGCCCGCGCGATGGCCACGCGCTGTTGTTGGCCTCCTGAAAGTTCACTCGGCGAACGTTCCAGCAGCGCTTCTATCTGCAACCGCTCGGCGAGTTCTCGTACGGTTTGGCGAATTGCCTCGCGGGAACGTTTGAGCGCGACCAACGGCGAGGCGATGTTCTGATAGACCGTCAGTGTCGGATAGTTGACGAACGCCTGGTAGACGAGCCCGACCCGACGATCTCGAGCACCCAGTTGACTGACATCCTGCCCGTCAATCCAGATGGTACCGGATGGACTCGACTCCAGCCCGGCGATGCTCCTCGCCAGCCAGGTCTTACCGGCGTTGTTGCGCCCGAGTACCACGGTGATCGAACCCGGGGCAAAACGGTGCGAGATTCCTTCCTGATTGCCAGCGAACGTTAGATCGCGTAATTCCAACATACGCCGCTATTTAACAAGCAACGTTGTCAGAAAGCATTGACTCATCGGTCGAGCGCTAAAACCAACAGCCTTGACGGTTTTCGTTCAGGCAAGCAGGCTCCCGCCTCCACTGGAAGGAACACGACAATGACTGCACCGTTTCCGAACGATCCGTTCTTAGAAGGCTACTTCGCGCCGATGGGTATGGAGTGCGACGCCCCCGATCTGGTCGTCGAGGGTGAAATACCCAGCGACCTGGCGGGCACCTACTACCGCAACGGACCCGATCCGCTGCACCCGCCCCGCGATGGCGACGTCTACCACTGGTTCGACGGCGACGGCATGATTCAGTGCTTTCACATCGAAGACGGTCATGTTTCGTGGCGCAACCGCTGGGTTCGCTCCGAGAAATACAAGGTCGAACGCGCAGCCGGCGAGTCGCTGTTCGGCGTGTTCAACAACCCGATGACGGCCGATCCGTCGGTCGCAGAGGTTGAGTACAACACCGCCAACACCCACATCGTGCAACACCACGGCAAGCTGTTGGCGCTCATGGAAGGTGCGCTGCCGACGGAAATAGAGCACCGCACGTTGGAGACGAAGGGAACGGTCAGTTTCGGCGGACAGATCGACGGTCCGGTGACCGCGCACCCGAAATTCGACCCGGTGACCGGCGATATGGTGTTCTTCGGCTATTCGGCGAAGGGCCCGGGTTCGGCAGCGTTGCGTTACAGCGTCTGCGACAAAGCCGGCAACCTCACCAAGAATCTGTTCTTGGAGGCGCCGTTTCCTTCCATGGTGCACGACTTCTTCGTGACGCAGACACACGTGATCTTTCCCATCTTTCCGTTGACGACGAGCATCGAGCGAGCCATGACGGGTGGCCCGATGATGGCGTGGGAGCCGGATAAAGGCACCCATTTCGGGGTCTTGCCTCGCGACGGCGAAGCCGAAGATGTGCGCTGGTTCAACATGGAGGCGCGCTTCATGTTTCACATGATGAATGCCTGGACCGACGGTACCAAGCTGCACGCCGACGTGACGGGCTCGAACGCAACGCAGTTCGCGCCAAACCTCGACGGCAACCTAGCCCCGGATGGCGCCGGCCTCAACCCCACCTTGCGCCGCTGGACCGTGGACTTGGCCGACAACACCAACAGCATCAGCGAAGAGTTGTTGGACGATATGACATGCGAGTTTCCCCGCACCAACGACGATTTCATGACCGTCGACTACCGGCACGGCTGGGCGGTAGGCACTAAGGAATCTGGCTTTACCGCGTTCAACGAACTGATCCACTACGACACCGAAACGGGGGCTCGCAAAACCTATTCCCTTGGCGCCGACAAAATGGGCGGGGAAGCGGTATTCGCGCCGCGAGTCGGGGCGACAGAGGAAGCAGACGGTTACCTCGTCATGTTGTCTTACGACGCACCTGCGAACCTGTCGGAACTCTTGGTGTTCGAGGCGTTGAACATCGACCAGGGACCGCTGGCGACGGCCAAATTACCGGTGCGCATACCCGCCGGATTTCACGGGACGTTTGTCGCCGCCTAGGCGCTTCGCCTTAAGCGGCCGTTCAGCCTTGGGGCTATAATCTCGGGTCCGACGTGTCGGCCCCGAAGGTTCGGACTATGACTCGAAAAATTCTGATCGCGCTCGCCTGTTGTGCGGTGGGGTTCGGTGCTGTCGCCGAGACTCCCAAACTCGTCGGCACCTGGACCGTCAACCCAGAACTCTCCCAGGCAGCACAACCCGACAATGCCAACGCGCGTTGGTACGAAGGCTTAGGTGGGAACTTCAGCACCAGCGTGTCGGTCGGCGGCATCCCCGTTCCGGTCGGCGGCAACAATCCTAAACCGGAGGGTACCGGCGGTATTCCCAACCCCGACATGCTGCGTTGCCAGTCGTTCACGATCGAGATTACCGGTGACGACATGCTTTTGACCTACGCCGAGGTCGGCACAGAACGTTTACGTCAAGGCCACTATCGAGGTCGTCACAACAAGTGGACGAACGCGGATCTGTCGTCGAACTACGAGTCGACGTCACGCAAAGTCACCCGCACGCTCGAGGTTCAAAAAGACGGGCGTCTGACAATGAGCGTGAAGATCAACCCGAAGAAAGGTAAGACGCGCCGCTTCGTGCGCATATTCGACAGAGTCTAACCA
This sequence comes from uncultured Pseudomonadales bacterium, assembly GCA_965364915.1. Taxonomy (GTDB): domain Bacteria; phylum Pseudomonadota; class Gammaproteobacteria; order Pseudomonadales; family Azotimanducaceae; genus Azophilus. The sequence continues at coordinate 3,200 of CBDTZM010000281.1, forward strand.
CTAACAAGCGGCCAACGCGTCCGCTAGGGTTCTAACGACGGTAACAATTGAGTCTTGGTGAACGACCCTCGATGGCGTTCGAACTGCGACGCCACGTCGATCAGCAGGCGTTCCGTGTAGGGCCTGCCAATAAAGGCGATTGCTACCGGCAGACCTTTCACCAAGGCGGCAGGCACCACCACACTGGGGTAGCCGCTGACGGCCGCGATCGAGGAGCTGCTGAAGCCGAACCTGTCACCCAACACCCAATCAGTCTTCCAAGCCGGCGCGTTGACCGGCGCGATCAGCACATCCAGCTCGTGTTCGTCCATCACGCCAGCGACGAGGTCCCGCATTTTCATCACGCTGCCCGCGATCGCGTCGCGGTACGCGTCGGTATCGAGACCGCCGGTAGCTTCTGCGGCGATGAAGATCTCCTGACCAAAAATCGGCATCACGGACTCGGCATGCGCATCGTTGAAAACGATGAGTTCGGCGAGCGTGGTAAATCCCGTGCGGTGTTCGCGAAGATAGCGGTTCAGTCCGTCTTTGAACTCGTACAGCAGAACCTGGTAGCCCGCGGCACTCATGTCGCCAGTGCGCCCGATCTCGATGGGGTCGACCAACTCACCGCCCAACGCCACCAATCGTTGCGCCGCAGAGTCAAACGCGGCGTCCGTCGGCGCGTGGCTGCCGGCGCCGAAGTAATCGCGCACCATGCCGAAGCGCACGCCTTGCAGATCCG
>CBDTZM010000282.1:0-3921 GCA_965364915.1 uncultured Pseudomonadales bacterium
ATGTGATAGCGGCCGTGGGCATCGGTTTCGACACGCTGATAACCAACCTCACCGTGCAAGGAGCGTTCGTAGAATTGTTCGACACCGAGCTTACCCACGAACGTGGTGGCGCTGTAATTGACCGGATCCAAGCGCCGCAGATCTTCTTCCGTCACGCGTCGCACCGAGCCGACCGCGTGGGTGTAGAGTTCTCCGTCGGGGTAATACCGAACCAGCTTGGGCTTGACTTCCACACCGCCGATGAAGCGGTGCCGGTTCACCGCCAGCCGGGCTATCTCGTCTTCGGTAAGCGTCAGCTTTAGGGCAATGGGTTCGAAGGGACGGCGCCGGCGCTTCAACCGATCGTAGAATCCGCTGATGTCCTCCTCGCTGATGGCGACAATCGTATTCAGTTCTTCGATGAAGGCGGTTAGATCATCGATGCGTTCACGTACCAACTCTAAGCTGAACACGGGCCGGTTATCGGCTAACAGCACGCCGTTACGGTCGTAGATGAGACCTCTCGGGGGCGCGAGCGGTTGTACCTGAATGCGATTTTCGTCCGAGCGTGTGCGATATACGTCGTGTTCCCACACCTGCAGCTGAATCATCCGCACGACCAATCCGACCACCAACAACACCGCGACCGTGAACACCGCCAAAGCTCTGCTGACAAAGGCCTGGTGTTCGGATAAGCGGTCTTTAATGGATAAGTCTGGGGCCATCTCTACTTATCTAGGCTCTATGATATGGATGCCCGTTTGCGAGCGACCAAGCACGATAGAGTTGCTCGGCCAACATCACGCGGACCAATCCATGAGGATAGGTGCCGCGTGACAACGCAAACGTCTCGTTGGCTCGATCTAGGCAACGGCTATGCAGGCCGTCGGCGCCGCCAATCAGCATGACGACGCTGCGCCCCAATTCGGCCCAGGAGCCTAAGCGCTCTGACAACTCTGTCGTACTCCAATGGTCGCCGCGTTCGTCCAAAACCACCAACCAATCATCGCGATCAAGCCGGGCGAGTATTTTATCCGCTTCAAGCGCAAGAATCTTATCCACAGATCCCGTTTTGCGGTTTTGCGCGGGCACTTCGACCAACGTAATCGCATCGGTTTTTGGCAGACGGGCCGCGAATTGAGAGTATGCATCGTGCAGCCACTCCGGTTGGCGTTGACCGACGGCAATCAAGCGTATTTTCAATTGCTGGTAGTTGAATCTGCCGGTAGCAGTTGCCACAGCCGCTCTAGTGCGTAGAACTCGCGGGTCGCCGTTTGCATGACGTGTACCAGCACGTCCCCGAGGTCCAGAAGTACCCACTCGTACGTTTCCCGTCCTTCCACGCCCAAAAGCGGGTTGTGCCCGGACTTCGCCGCTTCGATCACCTGGTCGACCAGGGATTTGACGTGGCGGTTCGACGTACCGCTGGCGATAACCATGAAATCGGTGATGTCGGTCACGTCGGTCACATCCATCGCGACGATGCTCTGTCCCTTACGGTCCTCTAACGCGGCAACGACAAGGTCACGTAACTTCCACGACGTTAGTGGCGTCAATCAGTCCTCCGCTCGCTCATTGGCTTCGAGATACAAGCCGTGGGTTCTAATATAGGTGCAGACTCCACCCGGGAGCAAATGCTCTGTGGACGCACCCCTGGCGACCCTCTGGCGAACCTCGGTGGCGGAAATGTCCAACATGGCAACCTCGACGCCCAAGATGCTCCCCGCCCGCGTCCGCGGGACCTCGTCGACACGATGCTGATCGTAGAATGCCTGCATGTCCGAATCGAGTGCTGATCGCGGACGTTGCAACACGACGAGATGCGTCAAGCCCAAGAGATCTTGCCACCGATGCCATGTTCGCAGTTCGCGAAAGGTATCGGTGCCGACAACCCAAAACAATGCATCCTCAGCAGATCGTGCGCGTACTGCGAGGAGGGTGTCCACTGTATAGCTCGGTCCTGCAAGCAGCATCTCGATGTCATCGGCGACGAGCCGAGCATCGCTGGCACATGCGTTCTGCAGCATGTCCCAGCGCTGGCCAATGCTCGCCAAAGGTGGATCTTTGTGCCGCGGTTTGGCAGCGAGCACCATGCGCACTTCGTCCGCGCCCAAAGCGTCGGCAGCCGCGTTCGCTGCATGCAGGTGGCCGTCGTGGACGGGGTCGAAGGTGCCGCCAAACAAACAGATCAACGGTGGCGAATCTCGCCGCTGCCAAAGACGACGAATTTCTGCGAGGTCAACCCTTCCAACCCTACCGGGCCGCGAGCGTGCAGCTTGTTAGTCGATATGCCGACCTCCGCGCCAAGCCCGTATTCGAAGCCATCGGCAAACTGGGTGCTGACATTGACTAGTACCGACGCCGAATCGACTTCCGTGCAAAACCGGCGAGTTTTCGCATAATTGTTGCTGACGATCGTATCCGTATGTTGCGACCCATAGGTGTTGATGTGTGCAATGGCATGCTCGACGCCGTCCACTATTTTCACCGCCAAGATCGGGCTCAGGTATTCAGCGTACCAGTCCTCCTCTTCTGCGGCGTTGATAGCCGGCAGAAACTCACGGGTTTTCTCACAGCCGCGCAGCTCGACGCCTGCTTGGCCGAACCGCGCGGCAAGTTCCGGCAGCACCCGCTCGGCAATGGCTTCCGCCACCAACAAGGTCTCCAACGCATTGCAGACGGCATACTTCTCGGTTTTGGAGTTGACGGCGATCGCAATCGCCATCTCCGGATCAGCCGCATCATCGAGGTAGACATGGCACACACCGTCCAGATGCTTGATGACGGGGATGCGCGACTCTCTGGACACGCGTTCGATCAGGCTTTTGCCGCCTCTCGGAAAAATGACGTCGACGTACTCGTCCAACCCAAGTAACTCTCCAACCGCTTGACGATCCGTCGTGTTGACAAGCTGTACGACGCCTTTCGGCAGTCCTACGCGTTCGAGTCCGCGCTCGATGCATGCGGCGATGGCCTTGTTGGATTCGATAGCTTCCGAACCGCCGCGCAAAATGCACGCGTTGCCGCTTTTCAAACACAGGCTTGCCGCGTCGACCGTCACGTTCGGCCGCGACTCGTAGATCATGCCGATGACGCCGAGTGGAACACGCATACGCCCGACCTGAAAGCCGCTGGGGCGATAGGACAGGTCGGATATCTCACCGACCGGGTCGGGCAGTTTATCGATTTGCAGCGTACCGTCGATCATTCGATCTATCGCGGCGTCGTCGAGCAACAAGCGGTCGATCAGCGGCTGGTCGATACCTTTCGCCGCGGCCGCAGCCATGTCCACCGCATTGGCGGCTTTGAGCTTCTCGCGGGCGCCATCGACGTCTTCTGCAATGGCTTGCAGCGCTCGGGACTTAAGCTCTGGGTCTGCCGCACCAATCACGCGCGATGCCTCGCGCGCAGCGCGACCGACTTCACGCATGTAACAGGCGATATCGGTGCTCATAACGACAATGTGTGCAAAACGGGGGCGGATTATAGCCTAAGGAACACTTGTGGGAGCCTCTCGGGATCGAGTCTTAGAGGGCCGTCAACCCCTAAGCTTGGTCACCAGCCGGGTCAGCTCAGACAGGCGTTCGCGCGGGAACTGCAGTTGTAGCAGGCTCTGCTTGATCTCCGGCTCGATGGGCAGCAATTCCGACAACCGCCAGCTCACCGACCTGGCATCGTCGAAATCGATATCCACACTCAGCTTCTCGATCATCGGATGCTTGATGAGCTCCTTGAGAATGCCGACGAGGGGTTGGTGCTCGGGTCGCAGCAATCCCACCGGTTCGTCGGGTAGATAATCGACTCGCCCCATCATTAAGTGATCCGGCCGTTCAGTGACTTCCCGTACCCGAAACTTGCGCCCGCCCTTCGCCACGATACCGAGCAGGCCGCCGTCCAATTGATTGAAATCGACGATGCTCGCTTCCGTGCCGACATCGAAAA
>CBDTZM010000283.1:0-3912 GCA_965364915.1 uncultured Pseudomonadales bacterium
GTCGCCGTATGGATTCACTAGCCCGTGCAACGAGCCGCGAAAGTCGGGATCGCTCGTGTGCCGCATGGCCTTCACGATGGCATCGGCCGCCGGTTCTGCATGAATGATATTGGCCGCACGGGTGCGGCCTCGTTGCCGCTCGCCGATGTCGACGGCGGGCAGGCCGAGGCTCGGGGACTCCATGATTGCGCTTGATGAATTGCCCACGAGTAGTTCGGCATGCTCCAGCAGCGCCCAATAGACGAGATGGTCGAGGTTGACGTACAGGGTTGCGTCGTCGCGAGCCGCGCAAAACTGTTGGGCGCGGCGCGCCAGTTCCGAGCTGCCTGCGTCTGCGTTGGGAAAACAGAAAACCATCTGATGCTGCCAGGTTGCCAACGCGTCGAACAACGCGTCCGCCTCGAGCGTCGTATCTTGCTGCAAGGTAACCGGATGATAGGCCACGACACACAATCGATCCGAGAGTGTTTGCCCCAGGGCCGTCTCGAGCGTGGGTTGGTCGGGGCGGTTGCTGAGGCGCAGATGGTCCAGCGATGGGGCGCCCGAGCACACCACCCGCCAGGTTTCCTCACCCATTGCCAGCACGCGGCGTCGAGCTAGCTGCGTCGGCGTGAAATGCAGGTGCGCCATCTTCGTCAAGGCGTTGCGTACGGCGTCGTCGATGGCGCCTTCGCTAACATCGCCGCCTTCGATGTGGGCCATTGGAATGCGCAATGCGAGCGCGACAGAAGCCGGGGCCAACATCTCGTAGCGATCGGCAATCAACAGCAAGATATCCGGCCTGAGGTCGGCGAGGACCTCCGTCAATCCGGTGGTGGCGACACCGATGGTGCGGGCCATGCCGGCATCGGAGTCTTCGGGGTCCAGGCACTCGACGCGCGCGCGAACCTCGAACCCGTCGGCGGCGATGAGATCTACCGTATGGCCGAAGGTCGCTGACAGGTGCGCGCCCGTCACGATGAGATCAAGCGCTAGATCAGGATGCGCTTCGATCTCGCGCATCGGCCAATAAAGATGACCGTAGTCGGCACGTGAGGTGGTGACCACGGCAATCCGTTGCTGCACTTCGATCCTTGGCGATGGTGATTCTAGGAGTGTACTAGAATTTATCCGTGCCCCCAGAGTCGCTTGTTCTTGTCCGGTGCGGACGTTAGATTGGTCAATTCGGAACTACAAGAACAACAGCCTGACCCCATTTTTTACAACGAGGGTCAACGCCACTTATGCCGGAATTGTTCTACGCTGCCGCCTGCCAGACGGATTTTCCCGCTGCCGAAACCCGTGCGGACATTGCTTCGCGGGTCGAGCGCATGTGCGAGATGGTCGAACAGACGGTCTCTGGCTACGAACCGTTTTTCGACGTACGGCTGCTCGCATTTCCGGAATTTGCCCACGCGGTGCCCGTGTACCCGACGGTAACCGAGCTCATGGACAAGCTTGCGGTGCCGATACCCAACGAGCACACGCATCGTTATCACAAGTTGGCGAAGGCGCTCGGATGTTATATCCAGACCGGTTCTTTCATCGAAGTGGACGACGCCTATCCCGAACACCTATTCAACACGACTGTGTTGATCGGCCCCGATGGCATACTCAGCCGTTACCGCAAGGTCAATCCGTGGATTCCATGGGAAGTGCATTCTTCGCCTCACGACGTTGCCGGCTATAACGAAGATGTTTTTCCGGTGGCCGAAACTGAGCTTGGCCGCATTGCCGTCGCGACCTGTTATGACTGGCTGTTCCCGGAGACGATCCGTGAGCTGGTATTCAGGGGGGCGGAAATTTTGGTGCGTATTTCAGCCTATATGGACCCGTGGGGTGCGACCAATCCGATGGATTGGTGGACCTTAGTGAACCGCACCCGCGCACTCGAAAATACAGCTTACGTGGTCGCGGCCAATCAAGGCGCAGCAATGCGGAACTATCCGCCGTTCAGTTGGCCCGGCGGTAGCATGGTGGTCGACTACGATGGGCGTATTCTCGCTCAGGCTGACCCGGGTCCGGGAGAAAAGGTGGTTGTCGCCCCGATCGACGTCGGGACGTTGCGTCACGAACGCGAGCGGCGGCTGGGACATGACACGCGTGCGCACACGAGAAGCGAGCTGTACGAGTATCTGAACGTCGAGCGCCTGCAAGGTTCCGGTGGGGATATCAACGCAGAGTCGCTCGAGCACCGTATCAAAGATGCTAAGGCAAGGCTCAACCCGGGTGATTAGCCGAATGCGGTGCAAGGTTTTACCGGTGTGGCTTTCGTGCCTCGTCTTAGCAGGATGCAGCAACGACACCGCCCTAACCGATGAGCACATTGCGCTGAATAACCGCGGCGTTGCACTGATGGGTGCATTCGAATACGAAGCCGCGCGTGAGGCGTTCGCCGAACTCGTGCGCCTGCGTCCCGCCTCAGCGGATGCACGTGTCAACCTCGCCATCGCCACCCTCAACCGGCAGGAAGAAGGCGACGTCGTCCAAGCCCTGTCGTTGCTCGACGAGGTGCTAGCGGTTGACGAAGATCATCTGCGCGCACACTACGTTGCCGGTTTGTTGTACCTCTACGAGGGTGACGTCGAGACATCCAACGGGCATCTGGAGCGGGTGATCGCTGCAGATCCCGACGATGCCTACGCGTTCTATTTTCTCGCGCAGAACCTCATTCAGGTCTCTGAATTGGAGCGCGCGCTCGAGTTGTATCGTCAAGCCATAGACATCGATCCGTATTTGCGTAGCGCCTACTACGGTGCTGCGCTGGCACTACGACGGCTGGAGCGCCGGGACGAAGCGCTCGCGATGCTCGAACTTTTCGAACGATTGCAAAACAATCCCCGTGCGCGGCTCGCCGAGTTCAAATACACGCGCCAGGGCCCTAAGGCCGAAGCCGTGGCCACCGGTACCTCATCGAGGCCGCCGCCGACAAAACCGAGCGGCGATCTGTTCGCCGCACCCGAAGATCTCGAACTGGCGAACGTAGAGACAACGGCTCACCTGACGGCCGTAGACATCGATGCCGACGGCAGGCTCGATCTGTTCGTGACAGGTCAAGCGTCGACGCGAGTGTTGCTGCGTGACCAGAACGGCGCATTCGGCGATGTCACCGATCACCCTTTGTCCGGGCTTCAAGATATAGAGGCCGCTTTCTGGGGCGATGTCGACAATGACGGAAGCTTGGACGTTTACCTGTGTGGTGCGGGCCCGAACCAGCTTTGGTCAAACCGTGAGAACCAGTGGCTCGAGATTGCGAGTCAGGCGGGCGTCGACGATGCAGGACAATGCGTCGACGGTGGTTTGTTGGACGCGGACCATGACGGCGACCTGGATATCTACGTTGCCAACGCAGAGGGTGCCGACGAGCTTTTCAGCAACAATCTGAATGGAACGTTTCGGCGACTGATGGCCGCTGGGATGTTGGAGAATGCTGCTCCCGCGCGGCAGTTTCTCGCTGCAGACTTCGACGGCGACCGGGATGTGGATCTTGTCGCGCTGAACACCGAACTTCCCAATGCCGTGTGGACCAACGATCGGCTGTGGCAGTACGTGCCTTCGGAGGAATTGTCCGCACTTCGTGACACCGCGTTGGCCGCCGCGGTTTTTGGCGATCTCGATGCGGATGGTGCTACCGAGATCTACGGAGTCTCGATAGCGGGCGCGTTGGTCAGGATTGCCCGGGCAGCCTCGGGAAATTGGGTGAGCGAAACGCAAACTAGTGCGACGCCGGACGGTGCGTATCTGTCCGTCGCCGACTTTGACGGTGACGGCGTTCTGGATCTGCTGGTTGGCGCTACCGCGCGCATACGCGTGTTGCTGGGCGGTATATCGGAACGTGCGCTGCCGGCGTCCGGTGTCGAGGCGGGCCAGGCGATCGTGTTCGCCGACGACCCTTTGCGAGGTCCTTCCTTAATCGCCCCGATCGATGGCGGG
>CBDTZM010000284.1:0-3899 GCA_965364915.1 uncultured Pseudomonadales bacterium
CCACCGAGATCTACACTCTTTCCCTACACGACGCTCTTCCGATCTCCCAGATCACCTGGCCGTGGCTAACGGTGCTGCAGAACTGATCAAGATCCTCGGCAACCAGTTCGAACACCGGCTCACGATCCCAACGCCTTCGTTCAATGAATACGAGGAAGTCATTGACCCGGAGGAACTCAACCGCTTCGCGCTTGACCCCGAAACCTTTGCGCTGGATGTCGACGCGTTCGCAGATTCGGCCATACGCTGGAAATCCGATACTGCGATCATCGTCAATCCGAACAATCCGACCGCCCTATCGGTGACGCGTGACGACGTGCTTCGTCTGGCGCGCCGCCTCGAAACCCATGACTGCCGGCTGATCGTCGACGAGTCATTCATAGAGTTTTCCCGCAACGGGGTCGCCGGAAGTGTCGAAGACATGGTCGAAAATCACGCCAATCTCGTCGTGATCAAGAGTATGAGCAAGGTGTTCGGGGTGGCAGGTGTGCGACTTGGCTATTTGCTAAGTGCCGATCGATCGTTCATCAAGGCTGTCCGCTCCAGCTTGCCCATCTGGAACATCAACGGACTAGCCGAGGAATTTCTACGCACCGTTGGGCGCTATCGAAGTGAATTTGCCAAGAGCTGCGACCTGACTCGAGCCGCCTGCCAGACGCTCTACGCCGATCTGCTGGGATTACCGGGCATTGAGCCGATTGAGCCAGACGCGAACTTCATCCTCTGTAAACTGACTGACCCTTCCGCCTACGCTCCGGAGGTCGCGCGCCGCCTGTACGTTGAGCACAACATTCTCGTGAAGGATTGCGCGGCGAAGAGCATGCCGGATGCGGATCGCTATCTGCGGATCGCATCACGCACGCCAGTGGAAAACCGCCACCTCGTTCAGGTATTGGCAACGCTGTAATGCAAAGCGATGCCGACAACGCCGCTCTCATGCAGCATATAGAGCGGACGATTCCGCCGATGGACATTGCTAACGCCGAGCAATTGCTACGCGAAGCGAAGCAGATCTTCGACGACCAGGGCGTGGTCTTCTTTCTCCGACAGGGCACCTGTCTCGGTGCGGTGAGAGATCGGGCACTGATTCCGTGGGACGATGACCTGGACCTTGGTTCGATCATAGGCTTGCACGGCTTCACGGAGGACGCGATCGAGCCCACCGTCGAGGCGTTTCGAGCAAATGAGTGTTACGTCGAGGTCCTGCCCGAGGGTCTTTACACCTCGGTCAAGATCATGAAATACCGGATCAGGATCGATTGGCAATGCTACCGGGTGGTCAAAGGTACGATCGCTCATTACCCCGGCGTACCGTTCCCTGTCGACCTTTTCACCGAGTTGGAGGAGGTCGACTTCAACGGCGGAAAATATAGCGTCCCGAGTCCGCCTGAGGATTACCTGCGCTACAAGTACGGACCCAACTGGGTCACGCCTAAGCAAGCCGGTTATGAGAAGGATGTCCTCGACAACATGCCACAGGGTTCGGTTCCTGGCCGCGCCGGATGGCTCAAACAGTTTCTGGCCGTCCAACTTTCTCCGCGCCATACCGCGGGCTTGTTGGTGCTCGACGCCGACGAAAACCCGGTCCCGAACGCGACCGTTTTGATCGCGGGGATGAGTCAAACCAGGACGAATCGTAAAGGCTTTGCGAAGTTCTACTTGCCTGGACCGGACGAATACGCCATGGCAATAACGGCCAACGGGCGCGAGGAGGTGCTCTACGAAGAGGCGTTGTCTCCAGGGAAGAATTACGTCTATAGACCGGACGCCAGTCAGTCTGCGGGAAGATATTTCGCCCTAACCGAGAAATAGCGCGCAAACCTTTGCGATCGAAGAGCTCGTCTTCCGACTGCGCGCGCGGCTAAGGCGCCTTGGGCGCGACGCCAATCCGGTCACCAGCGAAGGTTCCAATCCAGACCTCATCACCCACTTGTAATGCCATCGTTGCATTGCTGAAGTCCGAGTTGGCCGGACCACTCACACGCTTGGTCTCCTCCATCGTTTTCGGATCAAAGGTGGCGGCAACGAAGCCCCTCGGGCAGCTCGCGAATTCTTCGATACTAATGTTTTCTGGGTCCAGCTCGCCGCAATCGTGTTGATCGTTGCTGGGCCCCGCGGTCAACAATTGGCCATCCGCAGTCATATGCACGTTATCCGGGCCAAAATCTAACGCTTGAGTCGACCGCAACAGGCTAGACGGGTTGCTATTCGCAAACACCGAAATCGTGCGCAAACCCGTAGATACGACAAATATTTCCCGTCCATCTAACGACACTTCGATGCCATTGTTGCCGGGTAGTTCGGTACCACGAATCAACTCGAAGCCGCTGTCACCGGGCGACCATTCGTAGATGGCCCCGGTCGGTTTACCCGAGAACACGTCAACAAAGGTATCCCCCGGGTGCATCAGGACGGTAGCCACCAAGGACCCGTCGCTTAAAGAAGCAACGCTGTTGGCAGCGAGACCGGTTGGCATTGGAACGCAGCCGACCCAGATCAGAAGAGGCTCGGCACCGCTTACGTCTACATCGAAGACCTCTATCGCTTCCCGCCCACCGTGGCCGACAACGTATAGGGTTGAGTGTCCGTTATCGCCTGGCCGGATATTCAGTCCATGGGTGACGAAGTTCTCAAGATCCGGGGCGCCCTGGCAAGCGCCGTATGTTTCCATGTCGTGGCGAACTTGCTGGGCTGTATTCGCGTACATCTGGGTCCAGGTTTTTCCGACGGAATCGACTAAGTAGATTCCGCCTCCAGGTGCCATGCCACTCGACAGGACCCAGCGCGTGTCTGGTACTGATACGAGGTCCTCAGCGTTGGTCAGCCCGCAAACGAACGTCAGTCCTCCTGACGCCGAGCATTTGTCCTGCGCAGCAGCATCTGCACTCTGCTGAAAGAAAACGAGAAACGCGAAGACACTCAAGGCTACCCTCAACATGCCAGATCTCCGTGCAAAATAATGTTACGAAGACGATATCACACACCAACTTGTTTGAGCTTCTTGTTCCTATCCCACGTGGATCGTCCGGGGAATTTCAAACCGGCACCTGCCACGATCGAGGCGCTGAAACGCATCATGCTTCTGAAGGGTGTTCCGACAGAGGGACCACGACCGCGGCATGTCGGAGCCTATGAAACGGCACGTCTGGCGGCAGAAAAGAAGGCCGGTCAACGACCTTAGCCCACACGCAGATTTATCGAATTCGCGGCGACTACTCGGCCAACGGGTTGATGATGCGTCGTTCGGCGTGGCCGCTCAGGTAGTTGGTCAGAAACTCGACGGCGAAGGCAATCTCTTCTGCCGGAATCTCCGGGTGCAAGCCCGGATTCGCGTGTAACCGCTTGTCAACACTAGACAAGGCATCGAACAAGGTCAGGTAGCCTTCGCGGTCGAACAGTTCGTCTTCCAACTGCATGATGAAAAACACCGGATGTTCAATCGTCGCCGCATCGTGAAGCAGGCGTTCACCGATGCTCGACGCTGCGCCGGTTGATCCGCACAGTCCGATGGCGGCAGCCGTGAATTCGATTTTCGACGCCAACAGCGGCAGGCCGAATATCGTACCCATGGAAAGTCCGAAGTAGCCGAGTGACCCCTTACCCAGATCGACATCGTGGGTAATGGTTTCGAACGCCAGGTGCCAATCGTCCACCATGTCATCCAGAAACGATGGTCTTCGCATTTCCTCGGCAAACGCCACGCGGCCGCCGGGACCGACCTGACGTAAACCGTGCACCGGTCCGTCGATTGCCAACACCGAGTAGCCGTTTTCTTCACCGAAACGTCGCGCAAGGTGCGGAATCGGCGCCTGGTAGCGGTCGCCGGAAGCCCCGTGGCCGCACAAAATCATCGGACTCTCAGGTGTAGATTCTGCGGGTGTCCACAACGCACCCGTGAC
>CBDTZM010000285.1:0-3880 GCA_965364915.1 uncultured Pseudomonadales bacterium
GGCGACCAAGTTGGCGATACGCGAGTCCAGCATTGCAGCGATTCGCACGAGTCTCGAACCAGCATGATCGAACTCTACAGGTCGCCAGCTGCCATCACGACGTGTTAGTCCGGCGCGTACACCTTGTCGAACAGGTTCAATTGCTGGTGTAAGGGGTTGAGTGCGTTCTCTACCGTATCACCGAATACTTGCACGTTGTCCTCCGGCGTCCGGTAGGGCAACCATTCGGGTAGCCCCGGACCGTTGGGGTCGCCGTTGGCCGCAAAATTGATCCAATAGCCTGAGATCGTGTCACTCAACGCGTAGTCCCGAGCCTGCCATTCGACGCCGACCAAGCCGACGTTGTTGAACATGTAGGCGAGGTCGCCGGAATGAAAGGCGCCGAGTGCGCGGGTGCCGCCCTCGACCGGGAAGCTTGGCCGCGCAGGAACGTAGAGGCGAAACACCGACGTCGGGTGGCTGAAGTGGTAGTAGTACGCATCGTCGCCCGAGGCGTCGAGCAGTCGAGCCATGGTTCTCGATTGCCAGGCGAAGAACGAATGGGTCGAGATCTTGCGTAACGCTTCCTGCGTAGATTGATCGCTCATCGATTTGTACTGGGCCAGTACGGCGTCTGCGTGTGCGGGAAAGCGCTCGCGTATTTGTGCCTGGAACGCTGTTTGGGTCATTTCGGGAATGTTGGCGCCTAGGCCTCGAAATTCGTCTGCCATGACGCCGGCAATCATCGGAATGCGGTTGTGGTTACCTGTTTTGAAGAGGCTTTGCGGTGCTGCGGGAATCACCCACCCGTCGACGATGGGCGTCGACAACGACAAGCCGGTGGTGGCCGCACCTGCCACGAAGGCGTCCGGCGCAATCGCACGTAATGCATCCGCCGCCGCGGCGCTCTCACCGACGACACCCAATGCCGCAGCGATCTGCAATCCTCCGGCGTGTGCGCTCGGCTCACCGGCTGGTGCGACGAGCGGCGTGCTAGTGCGCATGCAACCACCGGATTGGGCGATCGCCCCGTCTATCAGACCGCTCGCGAGCGGCGAAGCCATCAACAAGCACACATCGAGCGCACCGGCAGACTGCCCGAAGATCGTTACCCTGTCGGGGTCGCCGCCGAACGCGCGAATGTTGTCGCGCACCCATTCGAGTGCGGCAATTTGGTCGAGCAACGCGTAGTTCCCGGACGAACCGTTTTCTGATTCCGCTGTGAGCGCCGGATGGCTGAAGAATCCCATCGGCCCCAGTCGATAGTTGGCCGTCACGAGTACGACCCCTTTCTTCGCCAGATTGGTACCGTCGAAGATCAGGGAGCTACCGTGTCCCGACGTGTTGCCGCCGCCGTGGTACCAGACCATGACGGGGCGTTTTTCCTCGTCGGACACCGCGGCCGACCAAACATTGAGGTACAGGCAGTCTTCGCTGACATCCATCTGGCCGCGGCTATAGAGAGAGGTTTCGGGCGTGATCGGTTGCCAGCAAGGCGCGCCGTAAGTGTCCGCGCTGCGTGTACCAGCCCACCTCATCGGTATGCGGGGAGGCCGCCAACGCAGATCACCGACGGGTGGCTGGCTGAAAGCGATACCCTTGAATGCCGCAACGTTCGGCCCATGCGCGCTCGGCGCTCCTTGCAACGTGCCCTGCTGTGTCTCGAGGTTTAGGAGCGGCGAAGCACTCGAGCCCGCCGACCACAACAGTGCAACCAGGCTGAGACGTCTAAACATGTTCATTCACCCCCGAGCTCCGCTTTGAGAAATGTCAACAATTTCCCCCACGCGTCTTCGCTCGCCTCGGGCCGATAACGTTCCTCGCTGGGGAAGTTCTGAAATGCGTGGCCTGCGCCATCGTAACGATGAAACTCATGGGCAACCTTGGCAGCCGTCAGCGCAGCCGCGTAGTCATCTACCTGTTCCGGTGTCGGGTTCTGATCGTCGTTGCCCCAAAATCCTGCGACCTTGCAGTTGATGTTGGCGGCGAGCTCGATAGGCGGAGGATTGCCTTCACCCATCGCGAGTTTCACACGGCCTCCATAGAAGATGCCGCAGGCTGCAAGTTCGGGGATGTGGCAAGCTGCGAGCCAAGCGATTCGACCACCCCAGCAGTGACCGACCACGCCGATCTTGTTCGCCCGTACGGCCGGGTCGTTGGCCAGCATGTCAAAGGCGGCGCGACAGTCCGCGACCATCCAGTCGTCGCGAGATTCGTCTCGCTTGACGACGATGTCTGCGGACTTCGGCCACCAATGAAAGATGAACGGCACTGCCACGGCGTAACCGTTCTCACTCAGGCGTTCGGCAGTCTTCAACGTGAACGTGTCGTTCTCGATGCCGGTGTGTCCGATTGGAATGTGTTGCGCCAGGACAATCCCAGGATATGGAGCGTCGGCCTTCGGTCGATAGATAAAGACCTCCATCGAGCTGCCGAGCACGTCGACGTGGGTAATGGTGGGTTCAGTCACGATGCCTCCGTTGCGTAATCCAGTATTCTGCCATGGTTGTCCGGCATAGGTTCCGGCCGGGCCGAACCTTTTCAACTTCTTCACCTTTTTCACCTTATGGCGCTCCCGCAACCGGGCGTAGTTAGGCGGTATGATGAGCAGTCGATATAGGGAGTGTCTCAGCGGTGGTACAAGATGAACTCATAGAGCTCCGGGGGTTGCGATTTCACTATCGCGATTGGGCGTGTAGCAAACCGGACGCACAAGACCTCGTGCTCTTACATGGCTATACCGGCCATGCGCGGTCGTGGGATGTTCTGGCTGAGGCGATGAGCACCGACTACCGTGTGCTCGCGCTCGATCAGCGCGGTCATGGCGAAAGTGCCTGGGCACCGGCCGATGCCTACGGTACGCCGGAAATGGTTGCGGATCTGGAAGCGTTCGTCGCGGCGATGGGCCTCGATGGTTTTGTGTTGTTAGGCTTGTCTATGGGCGGCATCGTCTCGATGGGTTATGCGGGCAAGCAGCCTCCCGAGTTGGCGCAGTTGATCATCGTCGACATTGCCCCCGAGATTGCCAAACAAGGGTTGAAGAAGATCGCTGCCAACGTCGCGCGAAGCGACGTTTTTGCCTCTCGTGAGGAGGCGTTTGCTCGAGCTCGCGAAGACAATCCCATCCCGCCCGAGGAACACCATCGTCATCGCGTATACAACTCCCTCATGCGCAACGATGACGGCAGGTGGACGTATCGCTACGATCGTGCGCTGCGTGACCCGGACAATACACGAGAGGGAATTCCTGCCGACGAAGGTTGGTGGCTGGTCTCCAACATCAACGTGCCGACGCTGCTCATCCGGGGCGCGTTGAGCGACATTCTAGACGCGGACGTAGCATCGCGTATGGTAGCGAACATCGACGACTGCCGATTGGTCGAGGTGGCGGGTTCCGGGCATCCGGTGCCGCTCGACAAACCCGATGAGTTTCTCGAAGCAGTCAAAACATTTTTGTGATGAGGATTTAGATGAGCAACACCGAGGAAGTGGCGCGTAGCCTCTACGACGCCTTCGAAGCGGGCGCTGACGCAACGCCTCCGTCCAGCGACGACGCGGAATTCGATCTGGATGCGGCGTATGCCGTGCAGCGCTCGTATGTTCAGTCTCGATTGACATCGAACACCATCGCCGGATTCAAGGGGGGAGCTACCGGACAAGCAGCCCAGAAAATGTTTGGGTTGTCAGGCCCGTTCACGGGCGTGTTGTTGACGAGTGGCGCCACCGACAACGATTCTATTGTAGAGAGAGGCGCGTTTCGAACCCTGTTGTTGGAAACTGAGGTTGGGTTTCGCATTGGTCGACCCATCGACAAGCAAGTCGACGTAGCGGCTCTGAAAAGTTGCGTAAGCGAATACGTTCCCGTCGTCGAACTCGCGGATACCGGACTTTACGGTTCGGC
>CBDTZM010000286.1:0-3867 GCA_965364915.1 uncultured Pseudomonadales bacterium
GCCAGGTGCGGCTCGATAACTTGGTCGAGGTGTTGGCTACGCGCCGCGAACATCATCAACAGTTCTGCCTGCGCCGACATCGTCTCCTCGCGCACGGCCAGCAAGATCTCCCGCAACTCTTCGGCCAACGGCGTACCGCCGGGTTCCCGTGTCTGCACGCTCTCGATGCCGGCGCTCTCCAGATAACGATAGACGAACTGGAGATTGGTCGTCTTGCCGACCCCTTCCGACCCCTCGAGCGTGATGAACTTACCTCTTACCATGACCATAACTAGCGGAGTTGATACTTCCTGACCGCGGCCAAATGCTCTTCCAGCGTCGCCGAGAACTGACTGGACCCGTCGCCTCGCGCCACGAAATACAGGTAATCGGAGGCGCTCGGGTGCGCGGCAGCCAGCAGCGAAGCACGACCCGGCAGCGCAATGGGCGTGGGCGGCAAACCGTTGTGAACGTAGGTGTTGTACTCCGTGTCCTGGCGTAGATGGGCACGCGTGAGGTTGCCGTCGAAGCTGCTCCCCAGCCCGTAGATCACCGACGGGTCCGTTTGCAAACGCATCCCTTGGTGCAGCCGCGAGACAAATACCTGGCTGATATCGGCACGGTCAGACTCCAACCCGGTCTCCTTTTCGATGAGCGACGCGACGATCAACATTTCATATGGCGATGCGTACGGCAAGCCCGCATCGCGACCCGTCCACGCGCTGTTCAGCTCAGTTTGCATTTTCCGGTAGGCGCGCATGACGAGCGAACGGTCCGTATCGCCTCCCACGAAATGGTAGGTGTCGGGGAACAACCAGCCTTCGGCATGGCGCGTCGCTTCCCCAAGCTCTGTCATGAGGGATTGCGCGTCGACACTGGCCAGTGCGTGGCTCAAGTTGGGTGTGGCCTTGAGGTCGGCCAGCACCTCGAAGACTCGCATCCCCTCTATGATGCGAAAGCCGTAGGCAATGACGTCGCCGTCAACGATGCGCCGCAATATCGATTGGGGCGAATCATGACGATCTACGCGATATTCGCCCGATTGAATGGCGCGTCCCTGGCCGGTCAGCACCGCTATCCAGCGCATGCGGTAGACGGTCGTGGGCGCTCCTCCCACCACCAGTTGCGCGCCAAGATGGCCCACGGTTTGCCCCGGCGCAATCTTGACCACCAGTTCGTTGTCGAGGCCTAGGGGCGTGGTCCACCAACTGTAGAAGACCCATCCGAACCCGGCGCCGGCCACCAGCCCGGCGACCACGAGACTTCCCAACAGTTTTTTCCAGCGGGGCATCAACACCTCGATGCCGACTGCCTAAGCCCGAATGCGGGCTTAGGCGGGACCGAAGACGAGTGTTCCGTTTGTTCCACCAAAACCAAAGGAATTGCTCAATGCCGCGCGCAGAGGTAACTCCTGGGCCGTGTTCGGCACGTAATTGAGATCGCACCCTTCGTCGGGATTGTGCAGGTTGATCGTTGGAGGGCAGATTTGATCGCGCAGCGCCAGTAGCGTGAAGATCGCCTCGACGGACCCGGCGGCGCCCAACAGATGCCCGGTCATGGATTTGGTCGAACTGATCGCGACCTTGGTATCCTGGCCGAAAACCTGCTTGAGCATCTTGGTTTCGGCAATGTCGCCCAGCGGGGTCGAAGTGCCATGCGCGTTGACATAGTCGACGTCCTCGGGGTTTAGGCCAGCATCCTGAAGTGCGTTGCGCATGCACGCAATGCCCCCCGCCCCGTCCTCAGCCGGACTGGTAATGTGGTAGGCGTCGGCGCTCATGCCGAAGCCGAGTACTTCGCCATAAATCTTGGCGCCCCTGGCTTGCGCACGTTCAAACTCTTCGAGCACCAATACCCCTGCACCCGAACCTAGGACAAAGCCATCACGTTCGGCGTCCCACGGACGGCTCGCGGCCTGTGGATCGTCGTTGCGTTTCGACAGGGCCTTCATGGTGGCGAATGCGGCGACCGTAATCGGCGACGTGGCGTATTCGGCACCGCCGACCACCATCACATCGGCATCGCCATGCTGAATCATGCGCGCACCGATACCGATGTTGTGGGTGCCCGTCGTGCACGCTGTAACGATCGCAATATTGGGGCCGGTGTAGCCATAGACGATGGACAGATTGCCGGCAATCATGTTGATGACGGCGGCCGGCACAAAAAAAGGCGATACGCGGCGCGGACCTTTATCGACCAAGACGGAATGAGTCTCTTCGATGGTATTGATACCGCCGATACCGGAGCCGATCGCAATGCCGTAGCGGTGTGCGTCATCCGGCGCCTTGGGCAGGCCGGCATCTTCGATTGCCTGGATACCCGCAGCAACGCCGTACTGCACGAATTGGTCACGACGGCGCGCTTCTTTGGGCTTCATATAGGCTTCCGCATCGAAGTCTTTCACGCATCCCGCAATGGTGACCGTGTAGTCGGTTACGTCGAAGTGTTCGATTCGCCCGACACCGCTCTTGCCCGCTAGCGCGTTTTGCCACGAGGCATCAACGGTGTTGCCGATTGGCGACACCAAGCCGAGACCGGTCACAACTACTTTGCGTTTCGTCATCAGCTAGTTCCTAAGGACGCAAAAAGCCGCACCCGTAATTCTAAGTGCGGCTTGTATGCTATACGAATGAACTGCCCAGGTTATTGGTGGGCGAGGATGTAGTTGATGGCCTCTTTAACCGTGGTTATTTTCTCTGCTTCCTCATCCGGAATCTCGGTTTCAAACTCTTCTTCGAGAGCCATCACCAGTTCCACGGTATCGAGCGAATCGGCGCCAAGGTCTTCAACGAATGAAGCTTCGTTTTTGACTTCGTCGTCTTTTACGCCGAGTTGCTCGCAGATT
Source organism: uncultured Pseudomonadales bacterium (assembly GCA_965364915.1). Classification (GTDB taxonomy): domain Bacteria; phylum Pseudomonadota; class Gammaproteobacteria; order Pseudomonadales; family Azotimanducaceae; genus Azophilus. Next base: position 2,828 of record CBDTZM010000286.1, read on the forward strand.
AGTTTCTTAACTCGTTCTTCAACACTGCTCATGCTAAAGCTATCTCCCAATCAAGTTCCTGGGGTGCAGGGCGGAGCGCATTCTATAGAGCCACTATGACCAATTCAAGCGAACCAAAATTGAGGGGTAACATAATGGCGCTCTACCTACAACTGCACTGGTTGTCGTCCTATGCCATGTACAAGCCACCGTTGACGTGGACCGTTTCTCCGGTGATGTAACCAGCTTTGTCGCTCACAAGGAACGCCACAGCTTCGGCGATGTCTTCCACGCTACCCATTCGTCCGAGCGGAATCCGGCCCAACATCTGCTCCGTTTGTTCCTCTGTTAACCCGGCGGTCATGTCGGTGGCGACAAACCCCGGGGCAACCGCATTAATCGTTATACCTCGCGACGCGACTTCCTGCGCCAACGAACGCGTGAAGCCCTCGACCGCCGACTTCGAGGCGACGTAATTACCCTGGCCCGGGTTGCCCATCCGGGAAACAACCGAGCTCACGTTGACGATGCGGCCCCACCGCGCCCGCAACATGCCTCTAAGCACCGGCTTGGTGACGCGATAAAGACCGTTGACGTTGGTATCGATGACGGTAGTCCACTCATCAATCGACATGCGCAGCATCAGATTGTCGCGCGTGATCCCGGCATTGTTGACGAGCACCAAAGGCATGCCGTGGGTGGCGCCGAGATCGGCAAAAAGCGCATCGACCGACGCGTCTTCCACCACCATGACCTCGTCGGGTGGCTCTCGGTTTGCGCGTCAGACCAGACGTGGGGAAGTCGACCCGTGTAGCCGTTGATGGTTCGGACATCTCCAAAGAACGGTTGTCCGCCTAGACTCCATCCGAGACGGTGGCGCCGCCGCCGTTGCGGACGTTACCTGCACTCAGGCGTGTTGACATCAGGCACGCGGTGGGTCAAAATCCCCGTTAACCCCCACCCTTGGTCCATAAGGAGTTAGTCCAATGTTAAAGGTAGGACACGTCGTGGTCCGTCCCGGCAGAAAAGCTGGTATGGATTCCGTGGAGATTCCCGTACCC
>CBDTZM010000287.1:0-3857 GCA_965364915.1 uncultured Pseudomonadales bacterium
GGGGCGTCGACCTTCGAGGTTCGCGCGTTATACAACCCGGAACGCCGCTCGGCGGTGTTCGTTGTGCCGGGCTTGTGCGGCGTAATTCTGACGCTGACGATGGTTTTGTTTACCGCCATCGCCATCGTTCGTGAACGCGAACGCGGTAATTTGGAGTTGTTGATCACGACGCCTGTGCAGCCGCTAGAGTTAATGATAGGCAAGATCATTCCGTATGTATTCATCGGCTACGTGCAGATATCGTTGATCTTGCTGCTCGGAGTGAGCCTGTTCGACGTGCCGGTGCGCGGCTCTATGCTGGACTTCTACGGCGGGGCTGGGGTGTTTGTGATCAGCACGCTGACGTTGGGTCTGCTGATCTCAACGGTTGCAGAAACGCAATTTCAGGCTTTTCAGCTGACCTTTATGTCGTTTTTGCCGCAGTTGTTGCTGTCGGGCTTCATGTTTCCGTTCGAAGGCATGCCGAAGGCGGCGCAAGTCTTTGCCGAGATATTTCCGCTGACGCATTTCTTGAGAATCGTACGGGGTGTGGTGCTGCGAGACGCCGACCTCGCGATGCTGACGGCGGACATTTGGCCATTGATGGTGTTTTTCGTCGTCGTAATGGGCCTTGCGACGATGCGGTTTCGCAAACGTCTCGACTAATAGCTCGTTGAAAACTGATTCTAACGAATCATTTTTCACCCACGGGCGCTTATCTCAGCTTCCGTATCGCCGAGCTTGTCTTTGCCGAAGAAAATTTCGTCATCGACGTAAAACGTCGGTGAACCGAAGGTACCTCTTGCGACGGACGCTTCGGTGTTCGCGATCAGCCGCTGCTTGACCTCTGGGTCTTGCATACCGGTCACAATATCGACCGCGGGCAACCCTGACTCCATTAAGGCTGCCTGGATCACGTCGGCTTCGTCCATCTTCTTCGGCTCACTCCACATGTGTTTGTATACCTCGTCGATGTAGCGCTCAAAGTAGTCCTGACTTTGTGCATAGATGGCGCCGCGCATGATCTGCAACGTGTTCACCGGGAAGTGAGGGTTCTGTTTGAAGGTCGTGATGTTGTGCTTCCTTAGGAAGCGCTGCATCTCGATACGCCCGTACTCGGGTTTGTTCTTGATACCTTGCAGTGTGACTGCGGGGGACGCATTGCCTGTCGCCTTGAACACGCCGCCGAGCAGAACCGGCACGTATTCAAATTTGACGCCGGTGCGCGCCTCGACGGCAGGAATGACGAGGTGGCTGAGATATGCGTTGGGACTGCCGAAGTCGAAATGAAACTCTACGCTGACGGCCATGGTGATTACTCCAAATTTCTCAAGATCGGCGGCTCGCCCGTACTGCCGCGTGTGATACCGGCGCGGCGGGCTTTACGTCCGGAGCTGCGGCTAAATTTCTTCGAGAGCTCCGGGCCGGCCGCCGTCAATCCACCGTCGACGACCAGCGCCTCGCCGGTAACGAACTCCGCATCATCGCTTGCCAAGAACAACGCAGCACCGGCGATGTGCTCGCCGCGTCCGTAGTCCGGCCAAGGTTGCGACTTGGCAAACGCTTCGCGCGTGCTTTCCGGACGGCCCTGTTCTGCCAACGGCGTGGCGATGAAACCGGGACATATTGCGTTGACACGAATGCGATCGGACGCCAACTCTACCGCTGCGGATTGCGACAGGCTGATGACAGCCGCCTTGGCGGCCGAGTAGACGAGCGGTCCCGCGTCACCGCTCAAGCCGGCGATCGACGCGGTATTGATGATCGAGCCGCCGCGAGCTTGTGAACGCATGATGCGTGCGGCGTGCTTTATACCGAGGAACACGCCTTTGGCGAGCACGTCGAATGTGTAGTCCCAGTCTTCTACCGTCGTTTCCGTGAGGGGGCCCACCGCGCCGCCAACGCCGGCGTTGTTGAAGACGATGTCCAGCCCGCCGAAACCGTCGAGTGCCGCTTGTAGCATGGCTTGCACGTCCGCCTCGACGGCGACGTCGGTGCGAATGAAGGCGACGGCATCGCCGTGACCGGCCGCGCTCGCTTGCTCGACTGTCGCAACGCCGTTGTCTGCGTTGTAGTCGGCGATGACCACCTTGGCGCCCTCGTCCAGGAACCGTAGAACGGTGTCCTTGCCCATGCCGCTGGCGCCGCCGGTGATGACCGCGACTTTGTCCTTCAAACGCATCTAACCCTCCCAATCAATCAAGTATTACCCAGCAATCCCTCGATCGGTTCGTGCCGTGGACCGTTTTCGTCGCACACCGCATAGTTGCGCTTGCTGCCGCCGTAGAAAGCAACGCCGGCATGGGTGCCGTCCTTGCCGAGCACGTAGAAGTTAACATTGAACGCCGGTTCTCCGTTGTCATTGAGCAGGCGCGCGTCGACCGTCGAGGCGCGAATGCGCTGCAAGGCGCCCATGCCTGCGTCCTTCGGGTGCATACCCTGCCTTAGGTTCTCGACCGTTAGGAACGAAGCCAGGTTGTATAGATTGGCCTCGCCGCGACCGGTGGAGCCCGCCGCGCCGACATCGTTGTCGACGTATAGCCCGGCACCGAGAATAGGCGAGTCACCGACACGCCCGGGAATCTTCCAAGCCAAGCCGCTCGTGGTCGTTACACCGCAAAGGTCTCCTGCCGCATTCACACCGTTGCAATTGATGGTGCCGTAGTAGTGCTCGGGATCTATCTTGCCTTCGGCGACCATCTGCAATCCGACACGATGGCCGGCCTCTGCTCGAGACTCCGGGTCCGGGAAGTGTCTTGGGTCGGTGCGCCGTTTCCACTCTAGCCACAACGCGCGAGATCGATCGGTGTTCAGGTCGTCCTCTATCTCGAAACCTAGGATTCGCGCGAAGCGCTGTGCACCCTCGTCGACCAATAGATGATGATCCGTGATGTCGGCAACGGCTTGTGCAACCAACGATGGCGTACGTACTCCCTTGAGGCATGCCACGCCGCCTGCGCGGCGCTTCGGTCCGTGCATGCAACACGAGTCGAGTGTCACCACGCCGTCGGCGTCGGGTAGCCCGCCGTAGCCGACGCTCGCATCGTTCGGATCCAATTCGACGATGTTGACCCCGGCGACCAGTGCGTCTAACACGTCGGCACCCTCGGCTATCTTGTTGAAGGCGGTCTCGATGCATGAGACACCTTCGCCATTTTTGCTGGTCAACCCGTTGGCGGAGGAAATCACCGTAGGTCTGGTGGAGGTGCGGGAAATTGCAGGTGCTGCTGCCGCCGCGAAACCCGCTGCCGTCGTCGTCTGCAGAAATCGACGCCGATTGAATCGGTTGCTCAACTCGCTTGCTCCCCCTTTGTGCGAGCTGCAAGCATGCCAATAAGCGGCAGGTCAGTCCAACGGCCCGGCGGATCGTTGTTGAGACCGGGTGCATATGGGAGACTGCTGGCAGCTCTTGGTGTGGGAGGGAGCAACACATGCGGATTTTTTTGGTCGTCCTGGGAGTCCTGATTGCGCTCGTATTGGGCGTGGGCGCGTATGTTTATCAGGTCGCGATGGGCCTAGAGGTAGTACGCATCACCGACGACCTGCACATGATCAAAGGGTTAGGCGGTAACGTCGGCGTGTTGGCAACCGGCGAAGGCACGGTGTTGGTCGACACGATGACGCTCGAGGCCCAAGGTGCGGCGATCCGGGAAACGGCGGAGGCGCTCACCGGGGAACCCGTTGTCATGATCATCAACACCCACTATCACCTGGATCACACCCATGGCAACCCGGCTTTCGACTCGGGCACCCGGGTGGTGGCGACGCAACGCACGCTCGGCTATCTCGAATCGCTCGATGCCGATTACTGGACCGGGGCCGCGGCGGACTTGCTGCCGAACGAGACGTTCGAACACGAACACGTCATCGAACTCGGC
>CBDTZM010000288.1:0-3850 GCA_965364915.1 uncultured Pseudomonadales bacterium
GCGAGTCGGAACGGATTACCAGAATCAATCTGAAGCGGTGTTTCCCCCAATTGAACGACGCGGCGCTCGAGCGGCTGATCCGCGAAAGCTTGCAACACACGCTGTGCGTCGCAATCGAAAATGGCATGTTGAGCCATTGGTCCGAAAAGCGCATTCGTGATGCGGTCGTCTCCGAGACCGGCAGAGGGCTACTCGAGGAACAGTTGGCAAAGCCTCGTGGCGTGTTGTTGCTGTTGCCGCACTTTGGCAATTGGGAAGTGATCGGTTGCATGTTGGGTGCTCTACGCTTCGTAGCGCTTTACGACCCGCCTCGCATCGCTAGCCTCGACAGGTTGATACGCAACAGCCGCGAGCGTTTCGGAGGCACTCTGGTACCGGTCGATCGTAACGGCTTGCGCAGCGTTTATAGAACCCTGAAGAACGATGGACTGGTTTGCTTGCTGCCGGATCAGGTGCCGGAGCAAAATGCCGGTGAATACACGCCGTTCTTCGGCCAACCTGCCCTCACCATGACGTTGGCGCATCGCCTGATACAACGCACCAATCCGTTCGTGATGCTGGGCAGCGTGCGACGCTCTGAAGAGGGTTTTGCCATCGACTACGTCCCCCTTGGTCGGGAAATCTACGCGGACGATGCGCGCGATTGCCTCAAAGCGATCAATGGAGCGATCGAACGGCTGGTGCTTACCGACCCGGCGCAGTACCAGTGGGAGTACAAGCGGTTCAAGAAACAACCCGACGGTCATGCCAAAGTCTATCCGAAGGCCCGCTAACGTCTCCAAAACGCCGGCGTCAGCAGCACCAGCAAGGTAAAGATCTCCAATCTGCCCAGCAACATGGTAAACATCAACAGCCACGTTACGGTGTCCGGGAGCGACTGATAATTGAGCGCTACCTCGCCGAGTCCAGGGCCGAGGTTGTTCAAAAAAGCACCTACCGCGGAGAACGCGGTCGTGAAATCGAGTTCCGACAAAGCCATGACGAGGCATACCATCGTCAGGAAGATGAAGACGTAGGCCGCAAAGAAGCTCCACACTGCTTCCACGACGCGGTCGGGCACCTTCTGATTGCCGAGCTTGATGGGGAATACACCGTTGGGATGGATGAGGCGCCTGACCTCGCGCCGGCCCTGCAGAAAGATCAACAGCACCCGAATCATCTTGATACCGCCGGCGGTAGATCCAGCGCAACCGCCGGCGAACGCAGCGATTAACAACAACACTGGCGTGACCGAGGGCCAAAGACTGAAGTTGGACGTGGTAAAGCCGGTTGTTGTCGTGATCGAGACCGCTTGGAAAACGGCGTCACGTAACGGCGCACCGATTGCTTCCGGATGCTGAGCCAGGATGAGGTAGACGATGGCGGAAACGCCAATCAACACGCAAACGTAGAAGCGCACCTCCATGTCCTGCAGATAGTAAATAGGGTTTTTGCGGTTCCACACGATGAAGTGCAGACCGAAGTTGATGCCTGAGAAAATCATGAACACGATCGCGACGGCTTCGATGCTGGGGTTGGCGAAGTGGCCGATACTGGCGTCGTGAGTCGAGAAACCACCGATCGCGACTGTCGAGAAGCTGTGGCAGATGGCGTCGAACACGCTCATACCCGCTGCCCAGTACGACATCGCGCACATCACGGTGATACCTAGGTATAGGTACCAGAGTGCTTTCGCGGTTTCGGTGATGCGCGGCGTGAGCTTGGTGTCTTTGACCGGCCCGGGCGATTCTGCGCGGTAGAGTTGCATGCCACCGATGCCGAGCATCGGCAGAATGGCGACCGCCAACACGATGATGCCCATGCCGCCAAACCACTGCAGCAGTTGCCGGTAGAACAATATCGATTTCGGCAACTCATCCAAACCGGTGATCACCGTCGCGCCGGTGGTGGTCAAACCCGACAGAGATTCAAACGCGGCATCGGTGAAGCTCAAGTTCGTACTCTCGGCCAAGTAGAGGGGGATAGCGCCGAACAGACCCAATCCCAAATAGAAAAGCGCCGTGACCAGGAAGCCATCGCCGGCCCTCAGTTCACGTTCACCGCGCATGGGTAGCCACAACAACAAACCGGAAGCCAACGTGATGGCGAATGCAGTCACGAAAGTGACCACCGTCTCTTCCGCGTACACCCAGGCGACGATCACCGGCACCAACAACGCCAGGCTAAACACTGTCAAAAGAAAGCCGGTTACGCGCAGAATGACAGAGAAGTGCATCGCTAACGCTAGAAGAACGAAAGGCCCACTTGGAATAGGCGTTCGACTTGCGGAATGTATTTTTTGTCGGTCAGGAACAGAATGATGTGGTCTTCGGGTTGCACGACCACCTCGCTGTGGGTGACCAGCACCTCGTCGCCGCGCACGATTGCGCCGATGGTGGTGCCTGGGGGTAGATCAATCTCTTTGACATATTTACCGACCACCTTGGAGTTCTTGGCGTCACCGTGGGCGACCGCCTCGATGGCCTCGGCGGCGCCGCGTCGTAGGGTATGCACGCGGGCCACGTCGGCGCGCCGTACGTAGCTCAACACCTCGGAGGTCGTCGTGTGCTGCGGAGAGATGGCGATATCGATTTCGCCGCCTTGCATCAAATCGACGTAGGCTGGCTTGCTGATCAGGGACATGACCTGGCGTACCCCCAGACGCTTGGCCATCAACGATGACATGATGTTGACCTCGTCGTCGTTGGTCACCGCGCAGAACGCATCGACCTGTTCGATGTTCTCATCGAGCAAGAGGTCTTGGTCCGTTGCGTCGCCTTGCAACACCACAGTGTGGCTCAGCGACTCGGCGAGTCGCTCGCAACGTGTGCGGTTGTATTCAATGAGCTTAACGGAAAAATAGGGCTCGATGGCGCGCGCCAGCCGTTCGCCGATCTGGCCGCCACCGGCAATCATCACGCGTTTGAAAGCGCGTTCGACCTGGGTGATCTCACCCATCACAGCGTTGATATGTTCCGCGGCGGCGATGAAGAACACTTCGTCGTCGGCCTCGATCGCAGTGCCGCCGGTTGGCAGAATCGGACTCCCCTGCCGGAAGATCGCCGCGACGCGGGTGCCGGCGGGTAGCTGTTGCCTCACGAGGCGCAGTTCTTGACCGACGAGCGAGCTGCTGGCGTAGGCACGCACGGCGACGAGTTGCACGCGGCCTTCGACGAAATCCAGTACTTGCAGCGCCCCGGGGTGTTCCAGCAGCCGGCGAATCTGCTCGGTGACGACTTGCTCCGGATTGATGAGCACGTCGATGGGCACGTGGTCCTTGTTGAAGAAGTCGTCGCGGTGCAAGTAGGCGGCGGAGCGCACGCGGGCGATCTTGCGCGGGGTGCGAAAGTGGGTATAGGCGACTTGGCACGCGACCATGTTGACTTCGTCGCTGCCGGTCACCGCAATGAGCATGTCAGCGTCTTCGACACCGGCGCGCTGCAAAACGTCCGGGTGCGAAGCCCAACCGGCGACGGTCTGGATGTCGAGGCGGTCTCGAAGTTCTCCCAAGCGCTCTTCATCGCGGTCCACGAGGGTGACGTCGAACGCTTCGCCAGCCAGGTGTTCGGCTAGCGTGCCGCCGACTTGGCCGCCGCCGAGTATGAGGATTTTCAAGGCTGTTCCTCGAGCGCTTTTTCGTGTTTTTGGAGGAGGGCGAAATAGAAACCGTCGGTCGTTGCCTCGGTTGGTAGTAGTTGCCAACCGAACTGTGTCGGCCGTCCAGTTGGCAGCTTGACGGCCACCACTCGAGCATCAGCCTGGGTCTTAACAAAGGCTCCCACGACGCCGTCGTTCTCCTCAGCCAGAATGGAACAAGTGCAATAAAGTAGGGTACCCCCGCCGCGCAATGTAAGCCATAGATTAGCGAGCA
>CBDTZM010000289.1:0-3844 GCA_965364915.1 uncultured Pseudomonadales bacterium
GCGCATCCCGCTCGCTCCCTGCACGCCTACTTCATCCGCACCGGTACTACGGATTCGCCCATCGAGTATCGCACCGAGCGGCTAGCCGAGGATTGCGTGAGCGTGACGGCAACGCAACAAGACCGGTCGATCTATACTATGGACGTACTGTTCGGACCGCTGCCGCCGACGCGCAACCAGGCGCCACCCGGCGTTCCCGCACCCGATCAATGTATCCCTCGCGCCGAAGGGATTAGGGGTTTGCCTACCGGTACCGACGCGACCTGGGCAGTCACCGATTCACCCTTCGACAACCGCTTCGTCGAAAACATTTGGGACACCGGGTTCAGAACCGCGGCGCACAACGTCTGGTTCACGGTCTCCGACAGCGTGAGTGAGGCCGTGCATCTCCAGCAGGCGGCACTCGCTTACTACTCGGACGACACCGTGATGGACAACGCGCTGTTTCCGCATGGTTGGATGGAGTGCTGGCAAAACCTGCAGACAACGAGCCTGGATCACTGCCTGTGGTTCCACGCGCCGGTCGACCTGACGCAGTGGATTCTGCACACGCAGGATAGCCCCGTCGCTGCAGGCGGCCGCGGCATGACACGCGGGCGCATGGTCGACAACCAAGGCACGTTGCTGGCAAGCGTGGCCCAGGAAATCTTAATGCGGTCGCCATCCTGATGAAGAGTGTTCTCGACACTTTCCACCCAACCATTAGCAGCTGGTTCAAAAGCCAATTCGCGGCCCCGACGAACGTACAAGAACGTACCTGGCCCGTGATCGCTGCAGGCAACCACGTGTTGGCGACGGCCCCAACCGGCAGCGGCAAGACGCTGACCGCATTTCTGTGGTCTCTACACCGGTTTGCCAACGGCGACTGGAACCCGGGCCAGACCCGCGTGGTCTACATCTCGCCCTTGAAAGCGTTGAACAACGACATCCAGCGCAACTTGCTCGCCCCGTTGAGCGAACTCAAGGCCAATCACGATTTCCCCGACGTCAGCGTGCGGACGAGATCCGGCGACACCTCTCAGGGTGACCGGCAGCGCATGTTGCGAAAGCCTCCGGACATTCTGATCACCACCCCCGAGAGTCTCGCCCTGCTGCTGACGACCACCAAAGGACGCCTGGCGTTGGCAACGGTCGAAACCCTGATTCTCGACGAGGTGCACGCGGTCGTAGGCAACCGGCGCGGCGTCCAGCTCATGACCTCCGTCGAACGGCTGGCCCATATTGCCGGCGAGTTTCAACGCATCGCGCTGTCCGCCACCGTGCGACCGCTCGAACCGGTGGCAGCCTACGTTGGCGGGTACCAGCTCAACGGGACCGCACGGGCGGTGACGCTGGTGACCGCAGACCAAGACAAAGACATTCGGTTTCGGGTGCGCTTCCCGGAAGATGCCAGAAACGCTGCGGCGAACGGTAAGAAAATCTGGGATCCGCTGTCGAGCAGTTTCCGCGACCTCATCGCACAAAACCGTTCGACCCTATTCTTCACCAACAGCCGACGCTTGGCCGAGAAGATCACGCTCAAGATCAACGAAGACCAACCCGCGCCCCTCGCTTACGCCCACCACGGCTCACTCGCCAAAGATATTCGCACCGAAGTCGAAAGCCGATTGAAGGCAGGGGAGTTGAAGGCCATCGTCGCTACGAGCTCGCTGGAAATGGGCATCGATGTGGGACACCTCGACGAAGTGGTCATGGTGCAGTCGCCACCGTCGGTGGCGGCGACCCTGCAACGCATCGGTCGCGCAGGGCACCGCGTGGGCGAAGTGAGCCAAGGCACGCTTTATCCGACCCACGCACAGGACTTCTTGGAAGCCGCAGTGCTCGCAACGGCGGTGCGCGAGCGCGACATCGAGCCAATAACGCCGTTGCAAAACCCTCTGGACGTACTCTGCCAGGTGATCGTTTCGATGTGTGCGAACGAGACCTGGGAGGTGGACGCGATGTTCGAGGTGATTCGCGCGAGTGCGCCGTATCACGAACTCCCGCGCGAGCGCTTCGATCTGATCGTCGACATGCTCGCCGGCCGCTATGCCGGGTCCCGGGTACGGGAATTGAAACCGCGTCTCGCGTACGACCGGATCAACCAGACGGTCAAAGCCCACAAAAGTGCGGTATTCGCGCTCTACAATTCCGGGGGCACCATCCCCGACCGCGGTTACTACAAACTGCGCCACGCCGATTCCGGTACGGTCATCGGAGAACTGGACGAAGAATTCGTATGGGAGGCAACCACCGGCCAGACGTTCACGCTCGGCACGCAAAACTGGCAGATCCTGCGCATCACCCACAACGACGTCATGGTGCGAGCCGCAAAACCCGGCAGTACCGCACCGCCGTTCTGGCGCAGCGAGTCGTTCAATCGCAGTTTCTACTTCTCGGAACGCATCGCCCAGTATCTGGAGATGGCCGAGAACGCTTTTCAAAAACACGACGAACAGACGCTGCAAACACAACTCTCTGAACATGCCTGTTTCGATGCTATCGCTGCCGAGGAACTCATCGACTATCTCGCTCGGCAACGGGAGGTGAGCCAGGCGCCGCTGCCCCATCGCCACCACGTGCTGGTGGAACTCGTGCATTCGGGGCCGGCAGGATACAGCGGGCCCGATTTGCAACAACAATTGGTCATACACACTTTTTGGGGCGGCCAGCTAAACCGCCCCTGGGCGCTTGCCTTGGAAGCAGCATGGCGCAATCGGTACGACACCGAACCCGAGATACACGCCGACAACAACGCAGTGGTGGTGCAGCTGAAGCAACACGTTGAACCCACCGAGTTGTTGACGCTGGTCACGCCGCACAATCTTGAAACGCACTTGCGCGAATCGCTCGAGGGGTCGGGCTATTTTGGCGCGCGTTTTCGCGAATGTGCCGGTCGCTCGTTGCTGCTCACCAAACAACGCTTCGATCGGCGCCTGCCGTTGTGGATGAGCCGCTTGCAGGCGAAAAAACTCATGACCGCAACCAAGCAGTACGACGATTTCCCGGTGCTGTTGGAAACCTGGCGGACCTGTCTGGCGGATGAATTCGACCTGCCCGCACTCAACCAGGTACTCGAAGAGCTGCAAGACGGCACCATCGACTGGACGTTGGTCAACACCACCACACCCAGTCCCTTCGCGTCCAACGTGACCTTCGATCAAGTCAGCCGCTACATGTACGCGGACGATACCCCAGAGCGAGGCGACAGCAGCGCAATCGGCATCGATCTCATTCGCAGCGCGGTGTTCAACCAAGCCTTGCGGCCCCCGTTGCACCGCGAAGTGATCGACGCGTTCGAAGCCAAGCGCCAGCGCCGCGCACCGGGCTACGTCCCTAGAGACATCGACGATTGGTTGGAGTGGGCAAAGGAACGCGTGCTTGTTCCACTCGCCCAGTGGCCGGCCGAGATCGAGCACGAACAGCTCATCCGGGTGACCGACGGACGTCGCACTTGGGTCGCGCACCTAGAGATTGGCCACGGGTTGCTCGCGAGCGAGCTCGGCCGATCACTTACGTGCGAGGCATCCTTGCCCGCAGTGCCCGATACCAGAACCGGCGAGCAACTCTCGGTAGAGATTCTGTCGTTTTACGGCCCGTTGAGTTTGGCGCAAATCGAAACGCTGTTGCCAGAGGTGCTCGAAGGCCTTCTCGAGGACGAAGAGCAGTTCGTCACCGGCGAGCTGATCGACGGCGATGCGACAACCTACATCTGCGACGCCGACAACGTCGAAATCTTGCTGAGGTTTCAGCGCGCTGCCAGCCGCGCCGACGTGGTCGCGAAACCGCTTACCGACCTGCCCGGGTATCTGGCCGCCTGGCAGGGTCTCGGCCAGCGCTGGTCGGATCATGGTGGTCGACAAGC
>CBDTZM010000290.1:0-3818 GCA_965364915.1 uncultured Pseudomonadales bacterium
GACGAGATCATGGTTCACGACGAGACCAACCCCACCCTCGCCCAACTACTACTCTCCATGGAAGCGCCACTACCGACGGCCATGGGGGTCATCCACCGTCGTCAGCAAGAAAGCTTCGATCGTGCGTTCTGGAACAGTAAGACCCAGAAACGCCGGCAGAAAGTGGTGAATTTGCTGCATCAGGGCAACCTTCTGGACCGCCGGTAACGGCCAAAACGCCGGAATTCGATCACATTTCGTTACCCAAGGTAACGAAATGCTGGACATTGGCGGCACTTCCCCTACAATTGCCCCGACCAAATTGGTCTGACCAAACTGGTTAGACCAAATTGTAGGACGAGGTTAATGAGTACCAAACACGACCACATCGCCGATACGCTCACCGACGAAGTATTGTCCGGCCGTTACCAGCCCGGTGACCGCCTGCCCTCCGAGCGAGAACTGGCTACCCGCTTCGATGCCAATCGCGGCGCCGTACGCGAAGCCATGACGAAATTGGCACAGCTAGGTATCGCCGACATCCAACCCGGCGGAGCCAGGGTTGCTCCAATTGCCGAAGCAAGTTTAGACATCATCGGTTGCATGCTCGCGAGTACCGATGTACCCGATGCTAATCTCTTGAACCAGATTTTCGAGGTCATCGACCGTTTGTTGAGCATGGCTGCAGAAACCGTTGTCGAACGCGCCAGCGATGAGCAAATCAACGAGATCCGCGAACTCGTGCAGATACTTTGCAACGGCCCACTGGAACGCGAAGCGCACGTTCAAGCATGGATGGAAATGATGCGCGCATTCTTGGTCACGTCAGAAAATCTCGTGTGCCGGTTGATCGCGAAGAGTCTCCTTGATCAGTTTGCACCCAGCGTCGCAGCGCTCGATCAATACTACCAACTCGACGTCGCGGCGTTCAGCGTTTTCGTGCGTCATCTCGACCAGGCACTGGCATCCCGTGATCGAGACGCCGTACGGGGCATCTTCGATGGCATTGCCAAACTCCACCGTGAAACGATGATGCGAGCCATCGACGCAGCCTCGCAGGACAACCGACAGCAAACCGAGGTAGCCGCATCATGATGCGCAAATTCATCATCCCAGCCTTGGTCATCATCGCGTCGATATTCGGTGCGGTTACGTTGATGGCCACGAGCCCGCAAGTCGAACCCAACATGCCGGAACCGGTGGCGCCCACCGTGCGTGTGGTCGATATCGTGCCGCAGTCCATTCAGTTGAGCGTCCAGTCACAAGGTACCGTGGCACCCAACACCGAGAGCGAACTCATACCAGAAGTTTCCGGCCGGGTTGTCTGGGTGTCGAAATCGCTGGTCAATGGCGGCTATTTTGAAGAAGGCGACGTGCTGTTGCGGCTCGACGACGAGGATCATCGTTCGTCTCTGCAAAGAGCCAAGGCGGCGCTTACGCGGGCAGAGGCAGAGTTTCAACACGCACGGTTCGAATATCGACGCATGCAGAGTTTAGAGGAACGTCAACTCGCGAGTCGCTCTCAAATCGAAAACTCGCTGCGCGCTTCCCGGGTGTCCGAAGCCACGCTTCAGGACGCGCGTGCCAGCTATGCACAAGCCGCACGCGATCTCGAACGCACCCAATTGAAAGCACCGTTTACCGGTCTGGTGCGTAAAGAGTCGGTCGACATCGGCCAGCTCGTCGGCCGCGGTTCGGCAGTTGCGACCATCTATGCGAGCGACCAAGCCGAAGTGCGGCTGCCCATCGCTGACCGACAACTGGCGTTCCTAAATCTGCCGGTCGGCCACCGCGGAGAGCTACCGCTCGACCAACAACCCAACGTTCGTCTGAGCGCCGAATACGCAGGGCAAAAATTGGAATGGAACGGCAAGATCGTCAGAACCGAGGCGCAAATCGACACATCGAGCCGCATGGTGCACGTTATTGCACGAGTTGCGAACGAAGACCAAGTAGCCCCCTTAGCAGTTGGGCTATTCGTCAATGCGGATATCGAAGGTGTGCTCGTGAATGATATCGTCGTGTTGCCTCGCAACGCGCTGCGCAACGGCGGTCGCGTATTGGTGGTCGACGAAAACAACAAGCTACGCTTCCGTGAAATCGAAACGCTACGTCTGTACAAAGACGACGTGCTCATTAAAGCCGGTTTAGAAGCCGGTGAGCGGGTCTGCATCTCGCCGATGCAAACACCCATCGAGGGCATGACCGTCAATCCCGTCGTCGACAGCGACGTCGCCGCGAGCTAACCCATGTACACCGCTATCGTCTGGTTCGCGCGCAACCCGGTTGCCGCCAATTTACTGATGTTCATTCTCATCATCGGTGGGTTGATAGGATTGATCACCGTCAATCAGGAAGAATTTCCCAACATGGACGTGCAGGTGGTCTCGATCACCGTCCCGTACCTCGGTGCCGCTCCGGAAGAAGTGGAACAAGGGGTGTGTATCCGCATCGAAGAAGCGATCGAGGGTGTGGAAGGCATCGACAAGATTCACTCCACGTCCAGCGAAGGCACCTGTTCGGTTCAAGCCGAGCTGGACCTCGACTCCAACGAGATCGTCGCGCTCAACGAGATCAAGAGTCGTGTGGACGGCATCAACAGCTTTCCGGTCGAGACCGAAAAGCCCATCGTCTCGAAAATGACAATCAGCCGTCCAGTGTTGCAGATTGCACTTTCCGGCAACGCAGACGAGCGCGTACTGAAGGTAATCGGGCGCGAAATACGCGATGACATCGCCGCGATGGACGGTATCTCGCAGGTAAGCCTCACCTACATACGACCCTACGAGATCTCCATCGAGGTGTCAGAGTATGCACTGCGTCGGCACGGCTTAACCCTGGACCAGGTGACTCGAGCGGTACGCAACACGTCCCTCGACATGCCCGGCGGGACCATCAAAACCGAAGGCGGCGAGATCCTCATCCGCTCCAAGGGACAGCGATACTGGGGCGAGGAGTTCGAACATATCGTCATCGTCACACGCGAGGATGGGACTCGAGTGACACTCGGGGAGATCGGCGAGATTCGTGACGGCTTCGAAGAAGGCGATTTGTCCGCACGCTTCAACGGCGATCCGGGCGTCGTCATCAAAGTGATGCAGATCGGGTCGGAAGATCTGCTGGAGATCGCCGACGATGTAAAAGCCTACATCGCGGCAACTCGACCCAGCATTCCAGAAGGACTGACACTGACCATCTGGACGGATAGCTCTGCGAAGCTAATCGAGCGACTGAATACGCTGAACAGCACGGCCGCCGGCGGGCTCGTTCTGGTACTTCTGATACTGGCACTGTTCCTACGCTTTCGACTGGCGATGTGGGTCGCTGCGGGCATTCCGATTGCACTGCTCGGTACGCTGGCCATCTTTCCGTACGCCGACATCACCATATCCACGATGACCGTCATGGCATTCATTCTGGTGCTTGGCATTCTCGTCGACGACGCCATCGTCGTCGGCGAACGGGTCTACGCCCACGAACAGATGGGTAAGCCGCCCGTACAGGCCGCCATCGACGGGACCTGGGAAGTTTCCATTCCCGTCATCTTTGGCGTGCTGACCACGATGGCGGCGTTTCTGCCACTGGTACTCTCCACCAGCCGCATGGCCGGTTTCTTCTCGGTGATCGGCTACGTCGTCATCATCAGCCTGGTATTCAGCATCATCGAGTCGCAACTCATCTTGCCCGCTCACCTCGCCTATAGAAAACACGAAGAGGCCGACCACGGCCTCGGCAAGTTCTGGAACCGCATTCAGGGTACGCTGTCGGACGGCTTGCAGAATATCGCCAACCGCTACTACATTCCGTTTGCACGGAAAACCATCGAATGGCGATATGTC
>CBDTZM010000291.1:0-3813 GCA_965364915.1 uncultured Pseudomonadales bacterium
CCGTACGAATGCTGTCTACAACGACTACCTGATTCATATCCCCCCCCTCCGATGCATGTACCGCCATGCTACACAATCCCCACACTTAGCTTCCACTTTCCGCGGCCGAACACGTATGCTCTAGACCTGATGATTACGCTGCTGTATCAAGGTGCGTATAGCCTGTTCGTGCTATTGCTGATCGCACTGATCACGTCACTGTCGTTCCACGAGTTCGGCCATGCGATCGTCGCCAAATGGCATGGCGACGATACCGCCCAACGGGCGGGACGACTGACCATCAATCCGTTGGCCCACATAGACGCTATGGGTTTGCTGATGGTCGTGTTGGTCGGTTTTGGATATGCCAAACCGGTTCCCACCGACCCTCGCAAATTCAAATCGAAGACATCCGATCTGTGGGTGGCCGCCGCCGGCCCATTCATGAACTTGCTACTCGCCGTGGTCACGTGGAACTTCTATTTGGTGTTGCGCAGCAACGGCTGGGACAACCAAGGCGGAGAGACGTTCTTCCTGCTGTTGGCCCAGATCAACTTGCTGCTCATGGTGTTCAACCTCATTCCACTGGGGCCCCTCGACGGCCACTACATACTGCCCCACCTGTTGCCAAATGGATTGGCGCAACGCTATCGCGTTTTCAACGCACAGTACGGCACGAGAGCATTCCTGATATTGATCGTTCTGGCGATCGTTGGGGTGCCGATTTTTCAGTTCCTGATGGAACTGTCGATTGTGCTGCTCGGCTGGATTACGTTCGTTTGACGAACCGGTTTTAGCTGGGCAGATCTTCGTCGCCGTCGAGCATGCGCAAGTCGTCGGCTGGCTGTTCCGGCTGCACCGGCGTGTCGAGATCCTCTTTCACGTCCTCGAAATGCTCCATTTCGTCGACGTAGCGGGAAAGATCGAGCTCTGCGGCTTCGCGCGTTGGATAGGGCCCGTGGTCGTCTTCTCGAGTCGTAAAAAACCATCGGCCGTTCTGGCAATACACTCGATCGCCGGTACGGAAGTAGCGCTTCTTGTCTTCGTCGGTTTTACGCATAACGACATTATTGCCGCTTCGCCGCGATTTACCGGTATCGGGTCGACAGTTTGGGTGTAGAGCTCTCCCAGTGGTCTGTCCTGCCCGACTAGCCGGGAGTCTCTCGATTTTCCGTCCCTTCCCCAGGTGTGATGAACAACATTGACGTTGGCGCGTTCGGACGCGCGGTGTGCCACGTGCCCTTAGGTACGATGACGTACGCGCCGGGTTGATCGACGTGCAGTCGTTGTTCACCGGTGGCGTTTTTCAGCAGAAAATCCACATCTCCGGATAACAAGTAGACGAACTCATCGCCCTCCGGGTGCATTTCCCATGTCGGCCAGGGCTCGGCGAAGTCGTAGCGTGATACCAGCATGTGTCCGGCAAACGCGTCGAACTGCTGATCAAGATCTTCGTAGAAACTCGGTGTCACTGCTATCGGGGTCGATTCTCCATCCGGACCCATGACGAGCCGCGTGTTCTCGAGGTCGAATGGTCCTGACTCCGTGGTCATCGCTGCCTCCCTGAAAATTGTCCTTATTCACCGCCCGCCGCCAAATACTGGGCAGCTTCCCGAACGGCGGGGATATCCCGGTTGTTCCACACAGCCGCCAGTTTGCGGTACTGCTCGCGTGCGGCATCATCGTTGCCCAGTGCCACGTGGGCTCGCGCAGAACCGAGTAGCGACAACGGCCGATTCGGCGTCCTCGACAACGATACGTCGAAAAGGGCCAATGCGTCCGCAGGCTTTTGCGCCGATAACAATGCCTCGCCATACAGTTCGTGAGGCGGCTTGATCGGATTTGGTGCGCCGTTAGGGGGCCGCATGGTCTCGGCAATATCGACCGCTTCCTTTAATAGATCCAACCCGGCTTGCGTCCTACCTTCTGCAATCGCCACCAGTCCCTCGACCTCCTTGTGCATGATCTGCAGCGGCTTGCTGTTGCGCGAGTAGTACGACCTGTCGCCGTCATTGGCCGCAGCCTCCGCAGCGTGTATGCCGAGACTTGCAGCCGCGGCGTTAGCGGCCGCGAGATCGTCGAGTTTGACTGCGCTGATGCCGGTCGCCAGCAATTCCGGGCCTGAAGACGCTTCGGTAACCGGTTGGGTCTGCCAGTTCTGCGTTTCCAACACCAGGCGCGCCCTCACGACGTTCCACGTACCGACCGCACGAGGTTGCTCACCCGCCTTGCCGACGATCTCTTCCATGCGTTCGATCCAAAGCCGGGCCCGATCATAATCGCCGCGCTGCAAGTCACCGTACTGGCCCCAATCCAGCGCGTGCACCATGTCACCGACACTGTCTCCGGGCTCGTAGAGATCCACTGCTGCCTCGTATGCCGATTGATTGCTTCGCGACACCCGATCCCACATACCGTGTTGGATGAAGATATGAGTCGGCATGTGCCTGGCATGCGATACCGCCTCGGCGATGTCCGCAAAGACATACGCCGCCGGCAGTGCCAGCGGTGCGTGAACCGGATCGTCGAACGCATGAATGGTGTAGTGGGCGGCACCGGGATGATTGGGATTGCGTTCCATTAGTTGCAACGCGATCGATCCGGCCAACACGTTGCTTCGATGGCCGGGACCGCCGGCCGGACCTGCCGACATCAACAGCGACAAAGCATAAAACGCGGAGATCTCGTCGTCGTCCGGATAGTCGGTGTACAGCGTGCGCATGGCTTCGGTGTATGCGCTGCGCCTCACCATGGTTTCGCTGCCGCCGAAGAACAGTTCTTCGACAGCCAGAATGAAGCCCTTTTCACGGTCGGTCGGCGCCTTCGCCAAACGCTCCTCGAGCGTGCCGCCCAATCGCGTCAGCGCCGCCCGCGGCGAGTCGAGATCCCGTTCGCCAAGCAGCGGGTGGTTGTAGCAGAGCGACTCACCCCAGTAGGCCATCGCGAAGTCAGGATCGATCGCTTGCGCCGCTTGAAATTCTTGGATGGCTTGCTTCCACCCAAAGCTGTGCAAAACGGTGACACCTCGTAGGAAATGCTCTTGCGCTTCGCCGCTCGCCGAGGTCGGAAAGTCGATCGAGCCGATCCCTTCGATGTCGGCGGCATAGGACATCGTGCAAGGTAGAATGCAAAGCGCGAGTATGCTGAGTATCTGTTTCATCGATACCTCCCCCCAAAAGGGCATCACTGAATCGTTCAGAGCTTACTCCATTGTGCCTAAACTGACGATTCGGACGTACGTTCTGACCCCTTGGGCGAGATTCTGCACGCCGATTTTCTCGTTCGTGCCATGAAATCCGGACATGTCCGCTGGGGTTACGGTCATCGGGTTGAAGCGAAAGGCGTTGTCGGCCACCTTTCCGTAGTGTCGGCTATCGGAGCCGGCGATCATCAACCCCGGGGTGACGACGACGTCACCGTACACCTCCCGGATCGCGCGTTCGACAACCTCGAACCCAGGGGAGCGCCAGTTCGAAACGCGGGATGCAGGACGCCCCGAACCTGGTGGCAGACGTACTTCGACAGCGTCGTTGGCAACGACCGACCTTACGTGTTCGACCACGCCTTCGACGGTATCGCGCGGGTGTAGTCGAAAATTTACCGTAGCGATCGCCTCGATAGGCAGCACGTTGACCTTCGGGCTCCCGGACAACATGGTCGGCGCCGTGGTCGTGCGCAACATCGCGTTGCTGAAGGTAACGCTCGCCAGCTGTTGTTCGATCACTCCACCGAACAGCCAACGATTGGCGAACAGAACCCGGTAGCCAAACGGCATATAGCGGCTAGCGGTATCGAACATTTGCTCGCTCAAGCCCGACAAGCCGCCGGGCACGG
>CBDTZM010000292.1:0-3803 GCA_965364915.1 uncultured Pseudomonadales bacterium
GTTGAGTTGCCGGCCGGCCCCCGCATCCCCTAACGCTGCGCCGATATCATCGGCGCCCGCTTGGGTCGTTGCGGTACCCACGACGAAGAGGCCATGCTCGACGAGCTTCAACGCGATACCGCGGCCGATACCCCGCGAGGCGCCGGTCACCAGCGCGACCTTCACGTCGTCACGCGTCGCCACGACCGAGTTCCTTGTCGACACCTTGCAACGTTCCGAGGCTCCCCGACGAAAGTGATTTGTCGATGCGTTTGACCAGCCCGCTCAGCACCCGACCCGGGCCGCACTCGACGAAGTGATCGACGCCCATCGAAGCCATAGTTTGAATGCAGCGTGTCCACAACACGGGTTGTCCGAGTTGCTGTAGAAGCTTCTGTTTGAGTTCGTCGAGCGAAGCCGCGACTGCCCCGTCCACGTTCTGTACGATGGGAATGGTCGGTTCATCGAGTGCAACGGCGGCGAGTTCGACGGCAAAGGCGTCGCGCGCGGGTAACATGAGCGCACTATGGAACGGCCCGCTGACGTCCAGTAACACGGTTCGTCGTGCACCCGCATCCTGGCAGTTCTGCACGGCTTGGTGGACGGCCTGTGTGGCCCCAGCAATGACAATCTGGCCGGGCGCATTGTAGTTTGCGGCTGAGACGACCCCGTCGATGGCGTCGCAACATTTTTCCACCACGGCGTCGTCGAGGCCCAACACAGCCGCCATGGTGCCTTCGCCCTTTGGCACCGCCTCTTGCATCAACTGACCGCGCCGGTTGACGAGCTTTACGCCGTCGGTAAAGGCCATCGCGCCACTGCACAGCAAGGCGGAGTACTCGCCAAGGCTGTGACCCGCGAGTGCGGTTGGGCGGGCGGGCGAGTGCGTCTGCCAGATCTCCCAAAGGGCATAACTGGCCGTCAGTAAGGCGGGTTGAGTAATCGCCGTACTCACGAGTTCGGCTTCCGGACCGTTGCTGACAATCTCCCACAGGTCAACGCTGATCGCGTCCCCCGCCTCCAAGAAGCGTTGCTTGACGTTGGGGTGCACGTCGCCGATGTCCGCCAACATGCCAACCGACTGCGAACCCTGGCCGGGAAAAACGAACCCCAATGACATGTCAGGCAAAGTGCCTATTCGTCGTCGTTGTCGATCACCTGCTTGCCACGATAGAAACCGTCCGCGGTCACATGGTGGCGCCGATGGGTTTCACCGGTCGTTGAATCAATCGATAGCGTGGGCTTCTTTAGCGCATCGTGCGAACGGCGCTGCCCGCGCCGCGCGCGAGTGACTTTGCTTTTTTGAACGGCCATGGTTGTCTCCTACTTAGCCTTTAGCCGTTCCAGAACCTGAAACGGGTTTTCTCGTTGTTCTTGGTCCGGCTGGTCAGCCGCTGGGTACGCCAGCTTAGGCGCCGTCGCACAATCGGTCTGCGTACAGACCTGTGTCGGCACGGCCAAAATCAATTCGTCTTCGACGAGATCGCCTATGCCGATCAGGTCTGTGGGCACCTGCATCACGTCGTGCTCGGCACCCAAAAAAGTGGCTTCTTCGTCCTCACGGACGATCAGCACGTCGAAGTCTGCCGCGATCGGAACCGGCACGGCTTCGAGACACCGATGGCACTCGAGCGCAACCTGGGTCTCGAGACGCCCGCGCACCCTGACTTGGCCGTCTTCCGCCTGCGTGAACGCCAATCGCACACGCAGGTCCTCGAGTGGCGTAACGAGCTCTGCAAAGCGCGGCAATTCTTGGCAGCGCAAACTCCGCTCGATAACGGCCCCATTAGCCGCCAACGTAGCGAACTGTAAGCGCTCATTCACCCCAGATGCCTTCACGGTGACCAGGCTACCTCAAGGAAGCTCGATACCAGGGCGCGCATCATAGGTATCCGGCTTACCCCTGTAAAGGTATGCTGCGCGGCCTGTCGGGACGTGGTAGGAAGCCTATTTTAAGTGGCGAAACTGATACTCGCATCGTCATCCAAATACCGTCGAGCCCTGCTAGCGCGGTTAGGACTGCCGTTCGAGGTCGCGGTTCCGGACATCGACGAAAGCGCATCGCCAGGGGAAGCGCCCGACCAACTCGTCACCCGCCTCGCCGAAGCCAAGGCGCGTGCGGTGGTTAACGCTGAGCCGGATGCAATCGTCATCGGCTCCGACCAGGTGGCTGTCAGCGATGGCGCCATGCTCGGCAAGCCCGGCCAGCGGGAGCGCGCGATCGCGCAATTGCAGGATCTCTCCGGGCGCCGCGTGCAATTCCTGACGAGCGTGTGCGTGATCGGCCCCGAAGTCGAACCCCGCGTCGAAGTCGAGGTGTCGACGGTCAGTTTCCGGCGTCTGACACTAAGCGAGATCACGACCTACGTAGACCGGGAACGACCTTTCGACTGCGCGGGGTCGTTCAAATCGGAAGGGCTCGGCATCGCCTTGTTCGAGTCGCTGGGGGGCGATGATCCCAACGCGCTGGTCGGTCTGCCGCTGCTGCGCTTGTGCCGAATGCTGCGAGCCGTGGGGCTCGATCCGCTGTCTTGACCGTGACCTAATTCTTGTCCGGAAATTTGCCTCCTGATTTCGCCGCAGGCACCGCAAATCTTCTAGTGCAGACGCGCCCAGACATCTGCGAACAGTTCCGGTACCGGCGCTTCGATGCGCAGCGTCTTACCGCACCATGGCAGCACCAAGCTCGTGGCATGCAAACACAGCCTATCCACACTCATCGCGTTGGATAGCTCCGCCGACGCTTCGGTTGCGTACTTCTCCTCGCCCAACAACGGATGGCCCGACGCGGCGGCGTGGACTCGAATCTGGTGGGTACGGCCGGTGTGCAATCTGGCCTTCAGCCATGTGACTGACTCATGCGCGGACTCGATGCGAAAATCGGTGCGCGAAGGCTTGCCGATGGCTGCCACTCGCACCCGGCGCTCCCCATTGCCTGCAACGTAACGGTGCAGCTTCAACTGCACCGTTACGACTTTTTTTGGCCACCCACCGGAGACCAGCAAGTCGTAGGTCTTTTTCGCCCGCCGGTCGCGCAGAATCGCGTGCAGCTCTTGCAGCCCGCTGCGCGACTTGGCGAGCAGCAGACAGCCCGACGTGTCCCGGTCGAGCCGGTGCGCTAGTTCCAGGAACTGCCCCGGCCGCGCGCTTCTGAGTGCCTCGATGGCGCCAAGGCGAATGCCGCTGCCGCCATGCACGGCAAGGCCCGACGGTTTATCGAGCGCAAGCAGATTTTCATCCTCGAACAACACGGCCGCATCGAGGGTCGCCGTCAGATCGCTGCTCGGCCTCGGCGGCGGTGGGCTGACGCTAGTCCGCACCGGCGGTACGCGCACCCGATCACCTTCTTGCAATCGGTAGGCGGGCTTGACCCGCGAACCGTTAACCCTCACTTCACCGCGGCGCAACATCCGGTAGATGCGTGTTTTCGGGACCGATTTGAGGGTTTTGAAAAGAAAATTGTCTATTCGCTGACCCGGATCCTCGACTTCGATGTAGCTTACGGGGCGGTGCATAAATTTCTTTTGGTTTGAAGGACTTAAGCAACACTGTTAAGATGCGCGCGCCCATGTAGGTCAACCATACCTGTATGGGGTCTATCGAGAAACCCTAAACCTATGGGTCAAACTAAAACGCATTCATAGCCGTCCCCGTCAAAGGCGCTTATTTGCCGAATTCGATGACACCCAGCAGAAGTATCGCGGGTAGAGGGGAGCTGCAACGACAAGTTCGTTGATAGCCAACAAGGTTGTGAACATTGAGGAATTAACAACCAGCGCAGTTGCCGCCAAAGCAACGCTGGAACGGTTTCAAAGCCGAACGAT
>CBDTZM010000293.1:0-3802 GCA_965364915.1 uncultured Pseudomonadales bacterium
GCAACTGCAGCACCGCGTCCGCAAAAACGGACGACCCGGCCCGCCGGTGACGCGAATGCGGCGGGCCGTAGACCGCAACAACACGCCACACGCATCCCCAACAAACCCCTTACGGTCGGGACCAACTCGACGCTGATCGCCATTGCCGTAGCGTCAGTCGTCCTACTGTCTACGCTCCTGTACTTTCGCAGTCCTCCCCCGGAGGCGTTTGAACCCACGACCGATCCGGCGCCAAACATCGTGGAAACCCAGCTAGAAGGACCCTTCGCCGAGCCAACATTCGACGATCCACAGACCACGCCGGACATCGTTCGAGAACGAGCGGCCCTGGACGGTCCTGCGGAATCTATCCCGACCGACGCACAACCGGAAAGCTAAGGCCGGAATTGCAGCGCGCGGGGTATCAGCCGGGCCGGTTGCGACACCACTTTGTATGCGATTTCCACCCACTCGCAAACCAGTCGACGGGTGTCTCTAGGATCGATCATCTCTTCTATCTGGAATTTGTTGAGCGGCCCAACCGGTCCCCTGGCGCTCTCGATACGCGCATTCAGTTCGGCGCGCAATGCGGCCGGATCCTCGGCCTCGGCCAACTGCCTTTTATAGGCGGCTTCGATGCCGCCTTCAGGCGGAATGCCACCCACGTCTGCCGCAGGCCAAGCCACGCGCACCGACGGCTTGGATCGCGGCGTTGCATAGTTGTTACCCGCCACACCGAAACTGCGCCGCATCACGACTGTGAAGATCGGCACCGCAACTTGGGCAAACGCCACCATCCACTCGCCGCCTTTGCGAATCGTACCGGCGATTTCGTGTTCGAGACCCACCGCAAACCCTGGATTGTCGACGAGGTTCAGCACGGGGACATGAAACAGATCGCAGAGATCGAGATGCCGCTTCAATTTGTCGCAGCCATCGGCGGTGAGCGCGCCGCCGTTGACATGCCGGCTGTCGGAGGCGATGACGCCGAGCGGATAACCGCAGAATCGCACAAAGCCCGTGACCTGATCGGTACCCCAGAGGGGGCCGATCTCAAAGAATGAGTCGGTATCCGCCAGCAACGCTATGGCGCGCCGAATGTCGAAGGTCGTCGTGCGTTTACGCGCGATCAGCGTCGCGAGTTCCTCATCGCGCCGATCGGCGGGATCGTTCGCCGCAATGACCGGAGGCGCTTCGTAAACACTCGACGGCAAGTACGAGAGGAAACGCCTCGCCATGGCGGCGGCTTGTTGCTCGGATTCCGCGAGGTTGTCGACCGAACCGTTCGTGCAATGGATATGCCAGCCGCCGAGTTGCTCTTTCGTGATCTCATAGCCCATGGCATGCGAGACGATGGGTGGTCCCGCCACGAACAGTTGGGCGATATCACGCACCATGACCGAGAAGTGCCCGAGCACGGCCTTCGCTGCGCCGATGCCAACGACGCTGCCGAGCAACAGATTGACCACCGGCACTGTTGCCAGTTGTTCCGTGTACATCGTGCTGCCTAGATGACCCGGCAAGAACGAGCCGCCGCCACCCGCAACTCGCGGCCGCCCTGCTTTGATAGCGCCGGAACTTTCCTTGGCGCTGCTTTCGCCCTCTTGTTTCTGCGCCGGCACCATGGCGGCAACGCTGCCGCCGCCGGACGATCCATCGAGCAGGCGTAGCGATGGTGTTTGCATTTCGATCGCCAGGCGATCGAGATAGCCGCTTTTGGCGCCAATCGCACCGTCCGCGTGGCCGCCCCGTGACGTAAAGTCGTCGGCACACACCACCACGCTACGCCCGTCTATCTTGCCCCAGCCGCCGACACTGTTGGCCGGCGTGAAGGCACTGATGCCCCCATCTTCGTCATACGACGCAAACCCCGCAACACTGCCGACCTCGCGAAAGGAGTTGTCGTCCAACAGCAATTCGATTCTTTCCCGACACGTCAGCTTGCCGCGCGTGCGCTGGCGGACGACGCCAGGCTCCTGTGAATCGGGCGCTAGCCGCTCGCGCGCAAGGTTTTGCAACGTGTCGACTTCGGCTAACACCTCGCTCCAAGGCTCGTCAGGGCGTAACGAGGTGTTTGGGTCGACAACCCCGTCAGCGGGGCTAAGCAACGCAAACACCTGCCCCGCCGCCACCGTATCGCCGACGTCGAGCGGCTGTAGCGCGCTCACGGTTCCTGAGCACGGTGCGGTAACGATGGTTTCCATTTTCATCGCGCTGACCACGAGCAGCGGCTGACCGACTGCGATCAAGTCGCCCTCACTGACACCGACCTCCACGACGACGCTGTCCATGGGACACGCAACGGGTTGGTGACCTTCCATCGTTGGGAGAGCCGGCATGGGTGTCGCGGTCGCGGGTGCAGAGATTAGCCCGCCATTGCTCAAGCCCTCGGCTTGTTGATCCAACAACAGGAGCGCATCGCTGGACGTAGCGGCTGCGGCGTCGGTGATCGCCGGGGCCTCGGCGAACAACGTGGTTCGCGCATCACCCGCGCGAAAATCCGGATTCGCCAGAACGCCTCGCAGCTGTTGCACGTTGGTTTGCACGCCACCGATCTGAAACTCATCGAGCGCGGCGAGCGCGCGATCGACGGCTTGGGTAAACGCTGCACCCTTTGAGGCTGCGGTACAGACTAGCTTGGCCAGCAGCGGATCGAATTGCGGCGGCGGCGCGTAGCCGAGATATCCGCACGCATCGACGCGCACGCCGGCACCAGATGGTTCTTTGTAGGCGGTGATGGTTCCGGGGCTCGAGACGACCACGCGAGCCTGCACGGCGTACCCATTCGGCTCGCCAACTGCCTGCTGGTCGCCAATGCCGAGCGCCTCGAGCGTAGCACCGCCGGCGAGGTGAAACTGTGCCTCAACGAGATCGATGCCGGTAATCTGTTCCGTCACCGTGTGTTCAACCTGAAGTCGCGGATTGCACTCGATGAAGTAGTGGGCGCCTGTTTCTGGGACGACCAAAAACTCGACCGTCCCGGCGTTGGTGTAGGCGGCCGCCTGAATGAGTTTGAGGGCATCGGCCAACAACCGTTCGCGCAAGTCCGAGTCGAGGCCCGGCGCAGGAGCCACCTCGACGACTTTCTGGTTACGCAACTGCACGGAGCAGTCCCGTTCGTGAAGATGTACCGCGTTATCATGCGCATCGGCAAGAATCTGTACTTCGATGTGCTTTGGGCGCGCGACGAGCTTCTCCAGAAACACCGCACCATCGCCGAACGCAGCTTGCGCCTCGCTCTGACATCGCCGAAATGCATCGGCCATCTGTTCGGCGCCTTTGACGACCCGCAGTCCGCGACCGCCGCCACCGCCGGCCGCCTTCAACATCACCGGGAACCCCAGCTCGCTCGCCAGGTCGGCGGCGGCTTCAGCTGAATGCAACGCATCCGGACTACCCGACACAACCGGAATATCGAGCGACTCGGCAAGCGCACGCGACGCGACCTTATCCCCAAACAGCGCCAGCGCCGCTGGCGGCGGACCGACGAATGCGAGGCCTTCTGCAGCGCAGCGCTCGGCGAACGCCGCGTTTTCCGCCAAAAACCCGTAGCCGGGATGAACGCAGTCGCAACCACTCGACTTGGCGATCTTCAGGATTGCGTCCGCGTCCAAATAGGCGCCGACCGAGTCTTCGGCGCTACCGATCTCAAACGTTTCTGTCGTCAACCGGGTGTGCAGCGACAACTTATCAACCGGTGCGTAGACGCTGACCGATTGCAGTCCGAGCGCGGTAGCCGCTTTGGCAAGGCGGATGGCGATCTCGCCGCGGTTGGCAATCAGAACGCGTTTGGCTAGTGACACGTGTTTCCCCCCAACACAGA
>CBDTZM010000294.1:0-3796 GCA_965364915.1 uncultured Pseudomonadales bacterium
ACTCAGTGGCATGTTGGCGGGCGTTGGCTGGATCGGTTTGATCCTGTTGCCTCGGCGCGGCATTGCGATCGCCGCCGCTAGACTCGTGATACCCGGCATGATCGGCATCGTCTACGTCACCTTCTTTGCGCTGTTTTTCGATTCGATCCCCGAAGGCGGTGGTTTTGGGTCATTGGCTGCGGTCGCGACGTTGTTCACCGTCGAAGAGCTACTACTATGCGGTTGGATCCACTATCTGGCCTTCGACCTGTTTGTCGGCAGTTGGGAAGTCGAGGATGCGCAAACGCGCGGTATCTCCCACTGGTTCGTCATCCCCTGTCTGCTGGCGACCTTCATGGCTGGACCGGCGGGGCTGCTGCTTTACCTACTGCTGCGCGGAGGTTACGCGCTCAAGGCGCAAAGCTCGCTAACAAGTGCTTAGTCATTGTACGCGAGCGTGACGCTCATGCTGGCCAAACGGTCGCGTTTGACGGCGATCTCAGCAATCAACTGTTCGACTTGCGCTTCGATTTCACCCTGATTTTTAGCGAGTTCTTTGGTCGCGCCCAAAAGCTCATAGCGCTGCACGGCCGTCAGTTCGTCATCGTTGATTAGCCGGGACTCCGTATCAGATAGCTGATGTTTGATTACATCTAAGTGCCGCTCTTTTGAAGTTTTGGCGTCTTCCAACGTGCGAATCTCAGCCTTCGCTAGGTACAACCCACGACCCTGCTGATAGGCATCGTAGAAGGCGTCCCGCAGGTGGTCGGGGCACACGTTTCCGTATGACGCACCGCGCTCCCCTTGAGCAAAACCGTTTACCGGCGTGCAGTAAACCTCAACGCCTTGATGCCATCCCGCCAAGTAAATTTCGCGATCCGGCACCACGCCGTGTTTCACGCAAGCATTTTGATGCTTCAAAAGCTGCGAGCTGGTGCGCCCCGCGGCGCCATCGTCATAACCGATGCTTTGCCAATCGCTGGCGATGCATTGGCTTTCACTCAACGTCGCGCAACCGCCGACAAACAAGCTTATAAACACCAGCGCAGTGAGTGCTTTACCCATAGGAAACTTCCCGATTGCAACTCGTATTGAACAACTAACGAAGCTTAGTTGCATAAAGAGAGGTTAGTTGCGATCTAGATCACGAATCCCTCAAGCGTCGCTTGCACTCAACCCCGAGTGGCGGTGCGGCGTGGCAATCGGGTGCTCAGCCAATAGAAGGCGCCGCCCGCGCCCAACAGCGTGAGTCCCATCCAAGCCTCGTTGGGACGTTGCACGAGAATGTAGCCAAGGGTCCAGCCGGTCACCGAGAGGTAGATGAGCGGAGGCAACGGATAGCCGGTCACGCGAAACGGACGCTCGAGATCCGGTTGACGCCAACGCAGCACGAAAACCCCGGCGACGGTAAGGAAGGTACTGACCCCTAACGTGAAACCGGCAAACACCAGAATCGACTCGAAGGACGCGGTCCACACGAACAGCAATGTCAGCGCT
Organism: uncultured Pseudomonadales bacterium; assembly: GCA_965364915.1. Classification (GTDB taxonomy): domain Bacteria; phylum Pseudomonadota; class Gammaproteobacteria; order Pseudomonadales; family Azotimanducaceae; genus Azophilus. The sequence continues at coordinate 1,477 of CBDTZM010000294.1, forward strand.
GATTGTACGCAGATGGCGACCGTCGGGATGGCATGCCGGTTGGTCGAGGCAAGCCAACGAAACGCCCGATAATCTTGACCGATAACGTGCAGTACCCGAGGCCCCGCCAAGATCATTGCGCTAACCGTCGAGACGAGCAGCAGGGCCAACACCAACCCCATAATTTGTGCGCCGCCGGCTCCAAAGATGTGTTGTGCCGCCACGTAGCCTATCTCGAGCTTGCCCGTCATCTCGTCTATGGGCGCGGTGTAGAGGAACGTAAAGTTCAGCATCAGGTACGCAATCGCGACGACCATCGTGCCGAGCGCGAGGACGCGCGGCAAAGTGCGTTGCGGGGCCTCCAACTCACTGGTCAGATAGGTTGCTGCATTCCAGCCCGTATAGGCATAGTTCACGTAGATCAATGCGACCGCAAACGCGCCACTGGTCAGCAACAGCCCATCTCCCGAAGACGGCAGGAAACGCACGGGTTGAGCTTCTTCAACCAGCCACCATCCTAGAAAACAAAACAGCCCGATGAGTAGTAGTTTGATGCTGGTCATCCATCGCTGTACGCCTGCACTACTACGCCTGGTGCCGGCGTGTACGATCGTCAACGCCAACACCAAGACGGTCGCGCTCCAATTCGGGGGCAGGTCGGGGAACACCGATCCCAAGTAGGTGCCAAAGGTGATGGCCGCCAACGCCGCCGGCGCCGCAAAGCCAATCGTTGCCGACAACCAACCGGACACGAAGCCAATGCCCGGGTGGTATATCTGGCCGAGAAAGTGGTATTCCCCGCCAGAGCGCGGGAGTGCGGCACCCAGTTCGGCATAGGTCAGTGCGCCGCACAGTGCCGTCACACCGCCAACCGCCCACAACATCAGCAGCACGAAGCCCGATTGGATATCCAAGAGCTGAAAGCCGAGGCTCGTAAAGACGCCGGTACCGATCATATTTGCCACGACGACGGCCGCCGCCGTGGCAGGACTGAAGGTGGTTCGAGTCAAGGCTACTGCTCAGTTAAGCCCGCAATTCGCGTAAAAAAAGCGATGGTCTCCTCACGGCTCATGCTGCGAACCCTGGTCAGTTGGCCGTCCTTCGTGGAGAACAATACAGCTCGTTGGGCATCGGCCACGACGACGGCAGGAATACCACCCTCAGTGGGACTACCCCAATCCGCGATGATTCGGCTGTGCTTGTCCCAATTGCCCACGTCGATCATGACGCGGACGAATTTGTCGTCGATCAATGCTCGGTTTTCCGGTTGCTGCCAAGCCACTTCGAGAGCACGGCACTCATCACACCAATTCGCGCCGAAGTTCAGCAGCAGCAGCTTGTTGCCGGTCCGGGCGGCTACAAACCCTCGATCAATGTCCTCACCGGCGTCGGCCGATTCATCGTAGGGCATGAGTTGCTCCTCGGCATGCGCGATCGAGGCAAAGCTGAGCAATCCGACGAGCAGGGTGAGCCTTTTGATCATGTTGAGCCGCAGCCGAACGGGTAGCTCAGTATCGCCAATTTCCGGCCACCGCGTAACTGCCTTCCGCGCCCATCGATACTGCTACAATCCGACTCATGCGTCTGCTGTTTGCAATCGTCGCCACTTGGCTGGTAACGCCGATGGGTTATGCCCAAGAGGACCTCACGACGCTGCATGGCGTGTTTACCGCAGCTGAGGCCACGCGCGGCGCCCAACTCAACGAGGAGTACTGTGCCGGATGCCATGAAGACGGCTACTTTCAAGATGCGTTTCTCGCGGCATGGCGCGATCAGCCGGTTAGTGGGTTATTCGATCTGTTGCGAGCGACCATGCCGCAGGATAGCCCCGGGCTATTGACCGACCGTGAATACACCGACTTGTTGGCATACATCTTTGCGCAGAACGGATTGCCGAACGGGCAATCGCAACTGGACCCGCGAGCCCTTGACCGGGTTGTCATCGAAACGCCGTAGTCGCGCCAGTCCACGCTCGCTGTGCTCGGTCGTTGCGGCGGAGCGCTCGGTTGCATAGGCCGTTCTCGAGGCGAGATTTTCTAAGCTGGATTGGCGCTGCCGGCGGTTCGAGCGCGGTCTATCAGGCCAGTATCGGGCTCGGCCTCATTCCAGCGGTCACCCAAGCTGCACCAATGACTAGCGTTGCCGAGCTGGACGGTAGACGGCGCAACATCGTCATCCTTGGCGCCGGACTCTCCGGGCTGGCGACGGCGTACGAGCTGGAGCGGGCAGGTTACGCCTGCACGATTATCGAAGCCTCGCATCGTGTCGGCGGCCGCAACATGACGATACGCTCCGGAGACATCGTCGATGAGATGGGTAATCGTCAGGTGTGCGAGTTCGA
>CBDTZM010000295.1:0-3786 GCA_965364915.1 uncultured Pseudomonadales bacterium
ACGACCGCCGGGATCACAACCCGGAGCTCTACCAACTGAGCTACGCCCACCATTACTCTACTTTTCTTCTCGCCGTCCTTGGCGGGACATTTTCCTTCAATTCGTACCAGCCTCGCCATCCTTGGCTCGGCGCATTCACTCGTCCTGCCACGTAACTAGAATGGTACGCCCGGAAGGATTCGAACCTTCAACCGTCTGCTTAGAAGGCAGATGCTCTATCCGGTTGAGCTACGGGCGCCGTAAGCCTTCTTTAGCCGTCGCCTCGGGCTATACGTTCATCTCGTTCACACCAGCCATCCCTGGCGCAACATCGTGCTACGGGCGCTCGAAACTCCTTCTCTGGTCATCACTACAATGAATTGGTCGGGGTAGAGAGATTCGAACTCCCGACATCCTGCTCCCAAAGCAGGCGCGCTACCAGACTGCGCTATACCCCGAAAACGGCGGGCGGATGATACTGATGGTATTTCAGACCGTCAAACGCAAGAGAGTTTGACCTTTCCGTGTGTAGAATGTGCGGTTTGCTGGGAGTGTACATGGGCGCTCGAATTCTGGACGGAAAACAGATCGCCAAAGACTTGCGCAACGAGATCCGTCGAGCCGTCGACGATCGCGCCGCAAGCGGCCTACGGGCGCCTGGGCTGGCGGTCTTGCTGGTCGGTTCTGATCCCGCATCCGAGGTCTACGTGGGCGCAAAACGCCGGGACTGCGAACAAGTCGGCTATCACTCGATCGTTGAGCACCTATCCGCCAGCGTGACCCAGCAAGATCTCGAAGCACAGATCAACACGCTGAACGCCGATCCCACGATCGATGGCATCCTCGTGCAACTGCCATTGCCCGAACACATCGATGCCCACCGTATCATCGACACCATCGATCCGCGCAAGGACGTCGATGGGTTTCACCCTTACAACATCGGGCGCTTGGCTTTGCGCAGGCCAACACTACGTTCCTGCACGCCCAAGGGCGTCATGCTATTGCTCGAACACACCGGCATCGAACTGAAAGGCGCGGAGGCGACCGTCATCGGCGCGTCGAACCATCTCGGCCGTCCCATGGGTCTGGAGCTACTATTGGCCGGTTGTACCCCAACCGTCGCCCACAAATTTACGCACGACACCGGCGCTATAGCGAGACGCGCCGACATCGTGATCTCGGCGGTCGGAAAGCCCGGCCTCGTCGGCGCCGATTGGATCAAACCCGGAGCCATCGTGATCGACGTCGGTTTCACCCGCGACGGCGACGGTAAGCTACACGGCGACGTGCTCTTCGACGAAGTCAGCCAACATGCCGGGTGGATCACACCGGTGCCCGGTGGCGTTGGACCCATGACACGCGTCGCCCTATTACAGAACACGCTCATCGCAGCTACGAGCGCGTGACACGAAGGGTATTCATCTCCGATTTGCATCTCGAGTCGGCGCAGGACCCGCGCTTCGCTCGATTTCGCGAATGCCTCGAAACCGAATCCCTGTGGGCCGACGAACTGTTTGTGCTTGGCGACCTCTTCGAGATGTGGATCGGCGACGACGATGACACCGCGCTAGCCGATCAGGCTTGCGATGTGCTGGCCCGGGCGTCCAAGCACACGCGCCTGCACGTCATGCATGGCAATCGCGACTTTCTCGAAGGTGATGGTTTCGCCGCGCGCACCGGTGCTCGCCTGATAGACGATCCGTTTCTGACTGACGACAAACTGTTGTTGACCCATGGCGATGCGCTGTGCACCGACGATCACGAATATCAACGGCTGCGTACGCTGCTGAGGTCCGACGCCTGGCGCGCCGAGACGTTGGCTAAGTCGCTGGACGAGCGCCGCGCGTTCGGCCAATCGATGCGCGAGGCAAGCCGTGCAACCAACGCCAACAAGGCGGACAACATCATGGACGTCAACGCCACCGCGGTCTCTGCAACGCTGGATGAGGCCGGCGCGTCGATCATGGTGCATGGACATACGCACCGCCCCGGAGTGCACCGCACCGGCGCCGAGACGAGATACGTGCTCGGCGCTTGGGAGCGCTGCGGGTGGCTGTTGCGTCAGGACGCTGACACGTTCGCGCTAGAGTGTTTCGGCGTCAGATACCCCTACCGGTCCGCTGTGGAAGCGTAACGCTGAATCGTTCGATCGAATGAGATCCGCCTCCACGCTCAGCATCGTCTCCAAACGCTGAGCAACGGGACCGTCGGCGTACCTTTTGGCAAGCTCAAGGTAGTGTTCGAAGTGTCTGGCTTCCGAGTCGAGCAGCTGTTCGTAGAACGTTGCGAGATCGTCCGGCAGCACCTCAACTAGGCGCAAGAACCGTTCACACGAGCGCGCCTCGATGATCGCGCCGGTCAATAGCGTGTCGACGAGCCGTTGCGGCTCTGAGGTGCCAACCAACTGCCGTAGTCGACCCGCATAGCGGGAGGAAGAAACGTGAGTGTATTCGATGTTCCGCGCGTTCAAGATTTGCACGACCTGTTCGAAGTGGCGCAGCTCCTCCCTGGCCAGTTTCGCTAAGCGCATCAACAAATCCGGCCGATCGACGTACTTGGTCAGTAGGCTGAGCGCGGTACCAGCCGCCTTCTTCTCGCAGTTGGCGTGGTCGATCAGTAACGTCGGCAGGTTGTCGAGGGCTTGCGCCAACCACTCATCAGGCGTCCGGCAGGGCAGGAAGTCCAGAACTGCTTGAACGTCTCTATTCATTTGCACGGATCATTCGTTAAGGATCATTCGGACGGAATGCGGAAGTTACGTTCGTAGTGGGCCCGGGAGCGCTGGAAATACTCCTTGTCGATACGGTTCAACAGCTCTCGCGCCCAGCCCTGGTCCGCGTGCGGCAATGGGCGCAGCACCATGCGACGCAACACCTCGTAGGCGATTGCCTGAGGCGTCGTCGTCCGACCTGGCGGCAGGTTCAGCTCTTCTGCGCGTGCAACCAGGGCATCGAGTTGCTCGCGTGTGACGAATTGCGCAACGGAGCCGTCGCGAAGCTCGCCCAAGCGTCGCCAAACCCTGTCGCGCTGATCGTCGTCGTAGCCGTTCCATTGCACAATTTCGTGGGCGAAGCGTTTGCAGCCACGGCAAATCAAGTCACCGTAAGTGGTCGAGCAGATGCCCACACAGGGCGTGGTTCGATGCATATTGAATCAAACAGTTTTAGCGTGCGGATCCGAATGCCAATCTAAATTGCAGGCGGCGAAGCTGGGCACGGAGGTAACGAACTTCGCGTTGGCCCCAAACAATGGAAGGATTGTACAAAACCGCTTCGAGCTGAGCGACGATCATTTGCACTTGGGCAGGATTGATATTCGCCTCGACGGCGACTCGCGAGAGAAATGCCGAGGGTGATTCGTCGGGCCGTCGCTTGTACCCGTACTCGGCAACGTTGTCGCTGAAGCGAGCAAAAGCGCGCTCGACCGGATGGCGTTTGACCGGTCGACGGCGCCAGAACAGCGTGAAAGCGACGACCCCCAGACTGAGTCCGCCGGCAACGAGCATGGCGAAACCGATGCGGGTGGGCGTCACCTCGCCGAGCAAGTCGGTCAAGACGTTCTTCTGAATGCCCGCGTCGTAACCGATGACCCACAGGTTCCACCGGTGTTCGAACGAATCCGTCCACTGCAACAGATCGGCCAAGACGGCCCAATCACCGAACCGGGCATTGGTGAAGGCGGACAACACCGCCCGGTCGCTCACCGAGAGTGCGGCCTCGATGCCCATTTCGATACGGCCTGGGGCAACCGCACTAGTCGGGTCGACTCGCTGCCAGCCGCTGCCGTCGATCCAGATCTCCGTCCACG
>CBDTZM010000296.1:0-3767 GCA_965364915.1 uncultured Pseudomonadales bacterium
TGGGCGCAACAATGCGGGTCGGATCACTACGCGGCACCGTGGCGGCGGGCACAAACAGCACTACCGCATCATCGACTTCAAGCGCAACAAGGATGGCGTTCCGGCGATCGTCGAGCGGTTGGAGTACGACCCGAACAGAACAGCCAACATCGCGCTCTTGAAGTACGCGGACGGCGAACGCCGCTACATCATTGCACCGCGTGGCGTGCAGGCTGGGGACGCGATCATGAGCGGTACGAGCGCGCCCATAAGGCCGGGTAACGCCATGCCCATCAGAAACATTCCGGTGGGTAGCGTCATTCACTGTATAGAGCTGAAACCAGGCAAGGGCGCCCAGATGGCGCGTAGTGCCGGTTCTTCCGCGCAACTCGTCGCCCGCGAGGATGCCTACGCCACCCTGAGGCTGCGCTCAGGTGAGATGCGCAGAGTATTGGCAGAGTGCCGGGCGACCATTGGTGAAGTCGGCAACAACGAACACAACCTACGTTCCTTGGGTAAGGCCGGCGCCAATCGATGGCGCGGTGTCAGGCCGACCGTACGGGGGGTAGCCATGAATCCGGTCGACCACCCGCACGGGGGCGGCGAAGGCAAAACGTCGGGCGGCAGGCATCCGGTGTCGCCCTGGGGTGTTCCAACCAAAGGTTTCAAGACTCGAAAGAACAAGCGCACCCACAAGCTGATCGTGCGGCGGCGCGGAAGTAGGAGATAGATCGTGGCGAGATCGTTACGCAAAGGACCGTTTGTCGATCTGCACCTCATGAAGAAGGTGGAGAAGGCGGTGGCCACCAATGAAAAACGTCCGATCAGAACGTGGTCGCGTCGGTCGATGATATTGCCGGACATGGTTGGTTTGACCATCTCCGTCTACAACGGCCGCCAGCATGTGCCCGTGTTCGTCAACGAAGACATGGTCGGGCACAAGTTGGGCGAGTTTGCCCCTACGCGTACCTATCGGGGCCACGCAGCAGATCGAAAGACACGGCGTTAGGCAAGAGGTGTCGTAAGGAAAGGATGATGCAAGTTAGGGCGATAGCTAAAAGGCTCAGTCTGTCACCGCAGAAAGCGCGGCTGGTCGCCGATCAGGTGCGCGGCAAGCCTGTGAGCTCAGCATTAGACATCCTGAACTTCAGTAACCAAAAGGGTGCCGGTCTGGTTCGCAAGGTCGTCGAATCCGCAATCGCCAACGCAGAGAACAACGAAGGCGCCGACGTGGACGATCTGAAAATTTCGGAAATCTTCGTCAATGCAGGTCTCACGATGAAACGCCTCAAGCCGCGGGCCAAAGGGCGGGCGGATCGAATATTGAAACGCAGCTGTCACATCACCGTGACGGTCACGGACGAGTAAATTTATGGGTCAAAAAGTACATCCCATCGGTATGCGCCTCGGCATCGTCAAGGACCATACGTCGGTCTGGTATGCGGATAAGGAGACTTACTCGAAGTATCTGCTGAACGACTTGGCGGTGCGCGACTATTTGCGCAAGCGCCTGGCTCAGGCGTCGATAAGCCGTATCGAAATCGAGCGACCGGCACAGACCGCCCGCATCACGATTCACACCGCGAGACCGGGCATCGTCATCGGTAAGAAAGGCGAAGATGTAGAACGCTTGCGACAAGAGATTTCCGCGATGATGGAGGTGCCCGTGCACGTCAACATCGAAGAGATTCGCAAGCCGGAACTCGATGCGTTGCTGGTAGCGCAAAACGTTGCGCAACAGTTGGAACGCCGCGTGCAGTTTCGCAGGGCGATGCGTCGGGTTATCCAGAACGCTATGCGCTTGGGCGCCCAGGGGATCAAGGTGCGCGTTGCAGGTCGTTTGGGTGGTGCGGAAATCGCGCGGTCCGAGGTTTATCACGAGGGCCGGGTTCCGTTGCATACGCTGAGAGCCGACATCGATTACGCCACGTGGGAAGCGAAAACCACTTATGGCGTTCTGGGTATCAAAGTCTGGGTTTTCAAGGGTGAGGTGATCGGCAACGAAGAGGAGGGCCAGTCTGCGACTGGCTAGTCGAACCTAGCGGTTCGACCCATTAGCAAGGGTTGACGAAAGAACGTGTTACAGCCAAAGAGAACAAAATTTAGAAAGCAGCACAAAGGCCGCAACCGCGGCTTGGCGCTGCGCGGTAGCCGCGTCAGTTTCGGCGAGTACGGTTTGAAAGCGATCGCCCGCGGTCGCCTTACCGCCCGTCAGATTGAAGCCGGCCGGCGGGCGATGACGCGTCACATTCGTCGCGGCGGCAAGATCTGGATCCGTGTGTTTCCGGACAAACCGATTACCAAGAAACCTCTCGAGGTTCGCCAAGGTAAAGGTAAGGGCGCGGTCGAGTATTGGGTGGCGCTTGTCCAACCTGGACGCGTTTTGTACGAGATTGAAGGCGTATCGGAAGACGTTGCGCGGCGCGCGTTTGCTCTGGCGAGTGCCAAGATGCCGGTTAGGACGTCATTCGTGAAAAGAACGGTGATGTGATGAAGGCGAGCGAACTCAGAGACCTCAACGGCGACGAATTGCAGGGCGAGCTAATCAAACTTCGCAGAGAGCAATTCAATCTGAGAATGCAGCGGGCCAGCGGGCAACTCGGGCAGTCGCATTTGCTGGAAGAGGCCCGCCGGGACATTGCACGTATTAAGACAGTCATGCAGGAGAAACTCGATGTCTGACGGCAAGCGCACAGCCTCTGGAACCGTTGTCGGAGACAAGATGGCAAAGAGCATCACCGTGCTCATCGAGCGCCGCGTTCAGCACCCGGTGTACGGCAAGATTATCCGTCGCTCGACCAAGCTGCATGCGCATGATGAGAACAACGATTGCCATGTCGGTGATGCGGTGACGATCGAGGAATGTAGACCGTTGTCCAAGACCAAGACCTGGACGTTGAAGAGTATCGACGTGCGGGCAAGCGCGGCGTAAAGGTAGCTAGGAGCCATAGACCGATGATTCAGACAGAAAGCATGTTGGATATCGCTGACAACAGCGGCGCTCGCCGGGTGCAGTGCATCAAGGTGCTTGGCGGTTCTCATCGGCGTTACGCTGGGATTGGCGACATCATCAAGGTGACGGTGAAGGAAGCCATACCGCGTGGTCGCGTACGCAAAGGCCAGGTTATGAACGCGGTTGTCGTCCGCACGAAAAAGGGTGTGCGGCGTTCGGACGGGTCGATCATTCGATTCGATGATAACGCGGCGGTTTTGTTGAACCCCCAGAATCAGCCGGTGGGGACGCGCATTTTTGGGCCCGTGACGCGCGAGCTCAGGACAGAAAATTTCATGCGCATCGTATCGTTGGCGCCAGAGGTGCTGTGAACGATGGCAAGGGTTTAGGGTCATGTTGAAGATATTGAAAGAGGACGAAATCATCGTCATTGCCGGACGCGACAAAGGTAGGCGCGGTGACGTGCTGGAGGTCCTGAAAGACGGACGACTCTTGGTGTCGGGTGTGAACTTGTTGAAGAAACATCAACGGCCAAACCCAAACGCTGGCCAACAAGGCGGTATTGTCGAACGCGAGGGTCCGATCCAGGTGTCGAACATCGCGATTTGGAACGATGAAGAAGAGAAAGCAGATCGGATTGGATTTCGAGAAGAGGATGGTAAGAAAGTCCGCTTTTACAAGTCCACCGGTAAGGTTCTTGCCGAGTAGGACGAGCAAAGATGGCAAATCTATACAAACAATACCTGGATGAAATTCGACCGGCGCTACAAGATCAACTTGGCGTCAAGAACGTCATGCAGGTGCCGAAACTCGAGAAGGTCACGCTCAATATGGG
>CBDTZM010000297.1:0-3765 GCA_965364915.1 uncultured Pseudomonadales bacterium
AGGCATCGGTGAAGACGGATTGTCATCGTTGCAACAGGCCTGGATCGAAGAACAAGTGCCACAGTGCGGCTATTGCCAGTCCGGACAGATCATGTCCGCGACCGCCTTGTTGCAAGCCAACCCCGACCCAACCGATGCCGATATCGACCGGGCGATGCAAGGCAATGTCTGCCGCTGCGGTACGTATCCCCGCATACGCCGAGCGATCAAGAAGGCGGCTCGCCAAGGGCTCGCGCAAGTGCAGCAGTACGACCCGGAGGTGCACCATGGGTAAGTGGACTCGACGCGGATTCATTACGGCCGGAGTGGTAGCCGGCGGTGGCCTCATCGTTGGCGTCGCGATCCGTCCTGGGAACCGGACCGGCGAACTTGGTCCCTTGGTATCGAACGAAGACGAGATCCTCATCAACAGCTGGGTGAAGATCGATACCGATAACCGTATCACCGCCATCATCCCCCACTGTGAAATGGGCCAAGGGGCCCATACCAGTTTGACGCAGATGCTGGCGGACGAAATGGATGCAGATTGGTCGTTGGTCGGCATGATGGAGGCACCGGCCAAAGCCGAGTATGCGAACTACCCGTTGGCACGCGGGTTTTTGGGCGGGGTCGAGGTGCCAGCGGTACTTTCACCGACCATCGACGGCCTGTTCCTGCAGGCGACTCAAGCCATGAGCCTGCAAATCACCGGTGGCAGCGCCAGCGTGCGTGCGACCGGTGTCTATGGGATGCGCGTTGCCGGTGCCGCGGCGCGGGACATGTTGCTGACGGCTGCTGCCGATGCGTGGCAAGTTCCGAAGACCGAGTTGACGGCCCGCGACAGTGTGATCACGCACCTTGCTTCCAACCGCTCGGAACCGTACGCGACGTTTGCGGCCGCCGCGGGTCGGTTGACCCCGCCCGCTGAACCGGCGCGCAAACGGATGGAAGACTTCAAATTCATGGGCAAGAGCGTGCCGAGGTTCGATATTCCGGCCAAGGTCGACGGTAGTGCGCGGTTCGGGATCGACGCGGAGGTGCCTGGCATGAAGTATGCGAGCATTGTGCGCTCCCCGGTGTTTGGAGGCGAAGTGGTGAGTGTCGATGACCGGGAAGCGCGGGGTATGCCTGGCGTACACGAGGTCACCAACCTGGGTAATGCGGTTGCGGTCATTGCCGAGGGCTACTGGCAGGCCCAACAAGCACTGGCAAAGGTAGTCATCGAGTGGGACGCAAAGGGCAACGACGCGGTCACGTCGGACTCGATATTTCAACAATTTGGTAGCGATCTGGACTCGGCCTCGGAGCGTGAAGCGTGGGACGTGGATCGACAACTCGGGGACGTGGACGCCGCGTTCGCCCAGGCGGCTCAGGTCATCGAAGCCGAGTACCGGGTTCCCTATCTGGCGCACGCGCCGATGGAGCCACTCAACGCAACGGCCTGGGTGCGAGACGGACAGATTGAGGTGTGGACGAGCTGTCAAAACCCTCTGGGTTTCCGCGCCGAGATCGCCGCTGCGCTGGACGTCGATGCCGAAACGGTCACCGTACACAATGCGTATCTCGGCGGCGGCTTCGGTCGCCGTGCGCAAGGTGATTACGCGGTGCAGGCGGCCAAGCTTTCGGCCGCCACGGGCATACCGGTCAAACTCATCTGGTCGCGCGAGGAGGACATTCGCCAAGATAACTATCGTCCAGCGGTCATGAGTCGATTTAGAGCGGCCTTGGATGCCGAGGGCCAGGTGCTTGCATGGCAGAATCAATACGTGGACAAGCACGAACCGGCGGAAGCACCGCTGGTGCCTTACGCCATCGACAATCAACTGATTCGCTACACGGACAGTCCCACCCACGTACCGTTCGGTCCGTGGCGCAGCGTGGATCACTCGCAGCACGGGTTCTTCACAGAGTCGTTTGCCGACGAAGTTGCCGTTGCTGCTGGTCGAGACGGCTATCAGTTTCGTCGCGACCTGCTGGCCGAGTCCCCGCGGGAACGCGCGGTGTTGGATCTGGCTGCTGAAAAGGCTGGGTGGGGTGCTGCGCTGGAGGATGGGCGTGGACGCGGGATCGCGCTGCAGCATTCGTTCGGCACATTGGTCGCCCAAGTCGTCGAAGTCACCGTATCGGGTGGCGATGTCAAGGTCGACAGGGTGGTGTGCGCCGTCGACCCTGGGTTTGCCGTGTCGCCGGACGCGCTGATCGCGCAGATGGAGTCCGGCATCATCTATGGGTTGACCGCCGCACTGTACGGCGACATCTACATTGATGCCGGTGCCGTGTCACAGAGCAATTTTCATGACTACCAGATGTTGCGTATGCGTGAGGCGCCGGTCATCGAGACCTACATCATCAACAGCGGCGAGCCGTGGGGCGGTGCGGGGGAACCGGGTACTCCGGCTATCGCTCCGGCACTGGCGAACGCCATCTTCGATGCGACAGGCACACGCATTCGCCGGTTGCCGGTGAAAAACTACGATCTGCAGTTCCGGATCAAGGAACCTGACGAGGTGGTCTAGCGCGTGCCTAACCGGTCTTCGAAAAAGGACACCGCGAAGTCGTCCGCGAAACTTTGCAAGCGCCAGTTCTTCAACAGCGCACAATGCCCGCCGGTCGTGGTGAAGCGAATGTCGAGTTCGGCGGGCAACCCATCGAATTGCTGCTTCGCGATCACCGGGTCGTCGTCTGTCGCCAGGATGGTCGCTGAGGTGCCGCGCAAGCTCGAACCCGAAAGGTCGTAGCGATCGAAGTACTCGTCGGTGTTTTGATATTTGCTGTAGTCGCGTACAAACAGATCGGTGAGCGCGCTGACGGTGTTGAGACGCAGGGCGCTGGTAAAGTCGTAACGATCGGGAAACGCTGCCTGTTTCGCGCGAAGTGCAGCGTGCCATTTGCGTACGAAGAAATATCGGTACCCGGTCCACCCTGAGTCGATGGCGTCCATGGTCGCGCGTGGGACTATGGCAGGGCAGATTGCCAGCGTTGGGATTGGCAATTTTTTTGCAATACGCAAAGCGAAGTTTCCGCCGAGGGAAAACCCCATGACGCCTGCGCCTGATTGACCATGTTCGCCGATGGCGTGGTTGATGGTATGTAAAACTTCCGTGATGCGCGCCGAATTGAAAAGCTCCTCGTTGAGGTGCGCGGTCTGTCCGTGGTCGCGCAGATTGATGCGTGCGATGTTGAAACCGGCCGCGTGTAGTTGCATAGCGGCAGATAGGGTGTAGCCGGAGTTTGCCGATCCCAGCCATCCGTGCAGGATGGCGACCAGTGGTCGCGGGGCTGGCTGCGCGTCCAACCAATACTCGAGTCGAACACCTTCAGGTCCAGTGACTTCGTTGCGGCTTGCCCGCGCCACGAAAGCTTCCGCTCGCCGGCGCACGACGCGCTTGCGCACCATGCTCGACAAGACGGTTTGCACGTGCGGTCCAGACAGGCCTGGCGACGCTGCGAATAGTTCCGGCACGAATTCTTACGGCAACAGCGCGCCACCGTCGACATCGACGGTGGTTCCGGTGACGAAGTCGTTGGAAATGACGAACATGATGCCTTGTGCCACTTCGTCGGCAGAGCCAGCGCGCGGAATGAGGTTCTTACTGGTGGCTTGTTCGAAGAAGGCGGTTTTCGCCTCCGCAGCCATCTGGAACATCGGTGTATCGATGATACCCGGAGAAACCACGTTGATGCGGCGTGGCGCCAACTCCGGCGCTACGCCCCGCACAAAGCCTTCCACGGCGTTGCCGACCGACGAAAGTGCGGTGCCGCCGGGGCCGCACTTGCGAGCCGGAG
>CBDTZM010000298.1:0-3744 GCA_965364915.1 uncultured Pseudomonadales bacterium
GCCTGGTTGCCGATCATCGGTTTTGGCATCGGCGAAGAGAACACGACGCAAGCCGTCTTGGATTCCGGTGGTGACACCTACTACTCGGTGCGATCCGACTACTTTTTCCAGGTGGTCTTCGTCGCTACCGCCATGTCGATCGTCTCCGGAGCCGTTGCCGAGCGCATGAAACTGTGGGCGTTTCTGGCGTTCGCAGTGGTCTTGACGGGCTTCATCTATCCGGTCCAAGGCTTCTGGAAGTGGGGCGGCGGCGCGCTTGACGCGGCCGGATTCCTCGACTTCGCGGGTTCCGGCATCGTGCACTTGTGCGGTGCGACGGCCGCGTTGGCCGGCGTGTTGTTGCTTGGGCCGCGGGCGGGTAAGTACGCTGCAGATGGCAGTGTCAACGCGATCCCCGGTGCCAATATGCCGCTTGCAACGCTGGGTATGTTCATCCTGTGGTTCGGCTGGTTCGGTTTCAACGGCGGCTCGGAGCTGAAGCTCAGCAACGTCGGCGAAGCCAACGCGGTCGCGCAGATTTTCGTCAACACCAATATCGCGGCGAGCGGCGGCTTGATTGCGGCGCTCATACTGGCGAGATTGATGTTTGGCAAGGCGGATCTAACCATGGCGCTCAACGGCGCGCTGGCGGGGTTGGTCTCGATTACCGCGGAACCGCTCGCCGGCACGATCGAGCAATCGGTGTTCATCGGTGCCGTCGGTGGCGTGCTGGTCGTGTTTTCGATCATCCTGCTCGACAAGCTGAAGATCGACGATCCGGTTGGCGCCATCTCGGTGCACGGCAGCGCCGGCGTCTGGGGCCTCCTGGCCGTTTGCATCACCAACAGTGATGCGACGATCGGTGCTCAGCTACTCGGTATCGGCGCCATCTTCACCTGGGTGTTCTTGACCAGCCTGGTGGTGTGGTTCGGGCTCAAGAAGCTGATGGGCATTCGCATCTCCGAGGAAGAGGAGTACGAAGGCGCGGACCTATCCGAAACAGGCATCGAAGCCTACCCCGAGTTCGCCAAAAGCTAACTTCAACCCAACCCGGGGCACTGGTCGCTAGCGCGGCTGGTGCCCTGGTCTTCACAACCCCGTAGAATGCGCATGATGCGCTACGTCAGCACCCGCGGGGGCACCGACCCTCTCGCCTTTCAAGATGCGGTCCTTACGGGCTTGGCACCCGACGGCGGGTTGCTGCTACCGGAATCGATTCCCGACGTGACTGGTGAACTCGCCTCGCTCGAGGGGTTGGGTTTCGTCGACCTCGCCAAGGCAATCGTGCCGCGGTTCGTCGACGACATCCCCGAGGCCGTGCTGTGCGGGTTGATCGACGATGCTTACGAGAGTTTCGACCTAGACGACGTCGTGCGCTTACAGCGTGTCAATGGGGTGCAGGTTCTCGAACTGTTTCACGGGCCAACGTTGGCGTTCAAAGACGTGGCGCTACAGTTACTCGGCAAGCTGTTCGAACATATTCTCACCCAGCGCACGGATCACCTGAATATTCTTTGTGCGACCAGCGGCGACACCGGCAGCGCGGCCATCGCCGGTGTCCGGGGTCAGCCCAATATCGACATCTTCGTCATGTATCCCCATGGCCGGGTGAGTGCCCTGCAAGAACTGCAGATGACTACGATACCCGACCAGAACGTGCACTTGTTGGCTGTCGAGGGCAGCTTCGATGACTGTCAAGCGATGTTGAAGGCGGTGTTCAACGACCTCGAATTCAAGCAGCGGCTGTCGATGGCGGCGGTCAATTCGGTCAACTGGGCGCGGGTGCTGGCGCAGATCGTTTACTACGGATACGCAAGTCTGCAGAGCGCGGCGCCCGTGTCCTTTTGCGTGCCGACGGGCAACTTCGGCAACGTGTTTGCCGGGTACCTCGCAAAACGGATGGGTTTTCCGATCGAGCGCTTGATCGTCGCCACCAACGAGAACGACATTCTGTCGGTGTTTTTCAAGACTGGCGTGTATCGGCGCGGCGAGGTGCGCTATACGATCACACCGGCGATGGACATACAGGTGGCGAGCAACTTCGAGCGCTTCCTCTACTACCACCTCAACGGGGACTCCAAGGCACTCGTTGCCTTCATGGAGGACTTCCAAACGCAGGGTGAAGCCACGCTGGCCGAGCCACCCAGCGACGACGACTTCCTAGCCACGGCCGTCGACACGGCCAACACGATAGAGGCGATTCGCAGCGTCTATCGAGAAACCGGTTACCTCGCCGATCCACACACCGCCGTTGGCCTAAGTGCCGCCCGGCGGATCAAGGTGGATGGACCGATCGTGTGTATCGCGACCGCACACCCCGCCAAATTCCCGGAATCGGTCGACGCAGCCGTCGGCGCGCCGGTTGCCCGACACCCGCGCCTGGAGGCTTTGAAAGACCTGCCCACGCGCCGAACGGTGATCCCGGCCGACGTGGAGGCGATCAAGGCCTTCATCGTGGCCAATACCTGAAGACTCTATAGCCCCTCGATGTGCTCGATGGCGGCCGTCAACTCGACGAGCTCTTCAATCTCTACGGTAGGTTCAACCGCCACTTCGGACTGCCGCAGTGACCGTTGCACCGGACCGTTGGTCCACACCGTATGCATACCCACGTTTTGCGCCGCTTGAATGTCATCCACCGGATGATCGCCGATATGCACGGCAGCGTCGGCTGAGACCCGATTGTGTCGGAGCGCGGCTTCGAACATATCTGGGGCCGGTTTGCCGATGCCGATACCGGCCGCATCGAAGCTGAACGAGAAAAAACGGTCAAGCCCGAGCTTCTTGGCGTCCGCGTTGCCGTTGGTCAGCGACCCGAGCGTGTAGTTGCTGCTGAGCGCCTCTAGAGCCTCCAACGCACCGTCGAAGTACTCGACGTCGTGGCGCGCCTCGAAGAACTCTGCAAACGCACCTTGCGCCAGCTTGCGTGCGCTCGGCGCATCGTGACCGCATTGGCGAATGGAGCGGAAGATCACCTCTTCTCTGAGCTTCGATAGATCGTGGACGATGTGCGGCCGTTCGTCTACGAGCGCCTCGCGGATGTGCCGTACGGATTCACCGTCGACATACAGTTCCATGACCTCCGGTACGTTGTCCGTCAGCCAGGTGCGCATCCGCCGCTCCGCGTTACCGATGACCGTCTGCACGTTCCAGAGCGTATTGTCGAGGTCGAACGTGATGACGCGGATGCGTGGCATAGGTGGGGCTAGTCGTCCTGCTTGTCGGCTCGGGGATGCGCCGCGTCGTAGACCTTGGCCAGGTGTTGGAAATCGAGATGGGTGTAGATTTGCGTGGTCGATATGTCCGCGTGGCCCAGCAGCTCTTGAACTGCGCGCAGGTCGCTCGAAGACTCCAACAGGTGGGTTGCGAAACTGTGGCGCAACATATGCGGATGCAATTCGTTGCTGCCGAGTTGCCGAACGGCGAGTTTCTTGAGCCTCTGCTGAATGGTCCGTGGGCTAATGCGCCGTTCCCCGCGGCTGGTGAACAAAGCCGCCGTCGGTTCGAAGCAATCCCTGGTGGCTAGCCAATCGCGCAGCGCCGTTATGCAGTAGGAGCCAATGGGTACCTGCCGGGTCTTGCCGCCTTTGCCGAGCGCGGTGGCGAAGCCGCTTTCGAGATCGACATCGCGAACGTCGAGATTCACCACCTCGCTCAAACGTAACCCGCTGCCGTAGAACAGCTCCACCATGGCCAGATCACGCTTTTCGAGCTTGGTCTTGGCTTCGAAATCGAACAGCTTGGCCGCCTTGTCGGCATCAAGTG
>CBDTZM010000299.1:0-3743 GCA_965364915.1 uncultured Pseudomonadales bacterium
GTAGATGCCGTCGATGTGCCGGTGATCGCGGCGGGTGGCATCGCCGATGGTCGTGGTATTGCGGCGGCATTCGCACTTGGCGCCGCCGGGGTTCAGATCGGTACGGCGTATCTTTTCACGCCGGAGTCGTTCATCAGTGATCTACACCGGGCAGCGTTGCACGCCGCGCGTGACGATCAAACGGCGTTGACCAACCTTTTTTCCGGCAAGCCCGCACGAGGACTCGTGAATCGAATCATGCGTGATATCGGGCCGATGTCTGACAAGACGCCGGTTTTTCCGACCGCTGGTGCGGCCCTCGCACCGCTGAAAGCCAAAGCGGAAACGGCCGGTTCAACCGATTTCTCTTCCTTGTGGTCGGGCCAAGCGGCAAGTCTCGGACGCGAGACCGGCGCCGGTGATCTCACGCGCCAACTCAGTGCAGATGCACAGCAGCGGCTCAAGGAGTTGGCATCTCCTTGAGACGCCGTCGAGATCTCTCAATCTTCGCCGAAGGCCGCCATCACCGGTTCACCGTTTATCGATGAACCAAGCTGGGACCAGGCTGACGACAAACACCAGCATGATCAGCCAGAAAGCGTCACGGTAGGCCAGCATGCTGCTCTGGCTGACCACGGCTTGGACAACGTAGCCGAAAGTGGCTTCGAAACCCTGATATCCCAGCAGGCCGACGTAGGAAAACTGCTCCTGAGCTAGACGGATCAGCTCCATTGTTTCGGCGTTGTCCCAGGTTTGCGTGGAGTTGGCAAGATCAACGTACATGGCCGTTTGTTCGTTCATGGACATGGAGATGAGGCCAATGCCGAAAGCGCCGCCGAGTTGGCGCAGGAAGTTCACGGTGCCGGCGCCATGAGGAATCAGCTGCAAAGGCAGTGGGTTGATTGCGGCGGCGTTTAGGCTGGGGAAGACACAGGCGAGTCCGATGCGCCCCAGCGCATACCACACCAGCATGTCGAACACGGGGGTGTTGGTGTCTGCCGTCATCATGGGTACGTTTGCCAGGGCGAAGATCATGAGCCCTACGACGATGAGACGGCGCGGCGAGGTGATATCTGCCAGATAACCCGCAACCGGAAACATCGCGGCCATCATCAGGCCCGCCGGGGCCATCAGCAGACCAGCGTCCGTCGCAATCAGTTGCGAGATGCGCTGCAGAAACAATGGGAACACATAAGTTGATCCGTACAGCCCCACGCCAACCGTGAAGGTGACGATAGCCACTGCCACGAATCTTGGATTGAGAAAAAGGCGTAGCTCTAGGATGGGTTCGGGCGTGTAGAACTCCCACGCCACCCAACCCACCAAGGCAGTGACGCCCACGGCCAGACTAATCACCACGTGCTCTTCGTACCATCCGAACCGTTGTGCATCTGCCGTTGCGATGAGCAACCCAACGAGGAACAGACTGCAGAGCAATACACCCACCCAGTCGAACGGCGGCTTTGCGCCTTTTTCTTCTCGTTGGGGAAAGAACGCCGCAGCCATCGGTATGCTGACCACCACGAAAGGAACCGCCACCACGAACACCCATCGCCAAGATAGGTTGTCGACCAGATAGCCACCGGCTGTGGGCCCCAACGCGGGCGCGAGTATCGTTCCCACCCCCATGATACCCATCGCCATACCCCGTTGGTGCAACGGAAACACCTGGGCGATCATGATCATGGAGATGGGCATGACTAAGCCTGCAGCTGCGCCCTGGATGACGCGCGAAATGAACAGCACCTCTCCGGTTTCCGACACCGCACCAAGCACGGATCCGCCAGCGAACACCAGCATCGATATGGTGTAGGTATTGGCCACGCCGAACGCTCTTATGCACCATGCGGTCATCAACATGGTGACGGTGCCTGCGGCAAGAAATGCCGTTATCAGCCATTGCACCTGATCCAGAGTCAGACCCAGTGCACCCATGATGTCGGGAATGGCGACGTTGACGATGGTCGAGGTCAAAAGGGTTGCGAACGAGCCGATCATGGCGACCGCGGCCACCCACCAGGGGTAACCGGGCCCGAATCTTGCGTAGAGTGCCAGCACACCAGGGGTGGCTTCCACCCCGTAGAGGTTGCGCACCGACTCGGCCACGTTATTCGCCCTTCGGTGCTTTGACCTCGACCATCATGCCGGGTACCAACCGTGCGTCGAACTGGTCGAGCTCGATGGCGACCTCGATTCTCTGCGTGATCTTCGTGAAGTTGCCGCTAGGGTTCAAATTCGGCAAAAGGGCAAACTGGTTAGTTGCAGCGGCGCCGATGCGCCGCACTTTCCCCGCGCGTGTCTCTGATGGGTAAGCGTCCACGACAACTTGTACGGGTTTGTCGACGACGAAGAAGCGCAGGTCGGTTTCCTTCACGTTCGCTTTGACCCACACCCGGTCGGGATTGTGCATGACCAACACTCTTTGTCCGGGCGCCACGTACTCTCCGGCGTCGATGAAAAGCTCATCGATGACGCCGTCGATAGGGCTCGTAACGGTATGGTCCTGCAGATCTGCCGCGGCGCGCTCGCGCTCGAAGCGTTTTTGATCTTGCGATTTTTGCAGGCGTATGAGTTCGGCTTGGAGGACGGCGATTTCTGCGCGCTCGGCTTGTGCCTCGGCAACGTCGGCTTCTGCGGTCGCAACTTGGGCTTCGCGGCGGTTCGTGTTCTGCATCGCATTGCGGTAGTTATTGCGGTCGACTTCCCATTCTTGTTGCGAGAGTAGGTTGCGTTCCTTTAGAGGTCCCGCGCGCTTCCAATCGGCTTCGGCCATCTCGAAATCGGAACGCGCCGCCTCGAGTTCTGAATGCGCAGCGTCCAGTTGAGCGCTGGTTGCATCCAGATGACTCTGGGTGCGCTGTTCAACCAAACGAATCCGGGCATGTACGGTTGCGATCTCGGCAGAGAATGCCTCAACGGCGGCATTGAGTTCCTGGTACAGCGTCGCAGCCGCGCGCGAATCCACCATCAACAACGCGTCGCCCTTCGACACAAGTCGCGCTTCCTCTGCCGGTAGTTCGGTCACCCAACCAGGTACCCGGCTACTGATCAATACCATGTCCGACGTGATGCGGGCGTCCAGCACATAAACGTTGGTCAACCGGTCGTATAGCCACCACGCGCCCCAAAGTGCCGCGGCGATGCTGACCCCAGCGAGAACCGCGTTACGCGGTGTAACCCGGCGCCGAGCGATCGCCGTGATGGCGGGTTGAGTTTCAGGTTGCCGTTGAACGACTGCGGGCTCAGCCACTAAAGTTCTCCCTCTTCAGCCATGCTACCGCAGATTCTGAAACGGGTGTGACCATCCGATGTTTAAAGGCCTAAAGCAGGTCAGTTTAGCCAGAAACACGTGGCCGCACGTATACGGGAAGGTACGGATTGCCGGTATTATGGGTCTGTTCCTTGAGGCGCACTTCGAGACATGACCGGTAACAACTCCAGCGATTCTGTGCGCATCGATGTTGCTTTGGTAAACCAATTGATTGCGGAACAGTTTCCCCAGTTTGCCGATCTCCCAATCAAGCCGGTCGAACTTAGCGGATGGGACAACAGAACGTTTCGTCTCGGTGACGAAATGAGCGTAAGACTGCCAAGTGCGGCGCGCTACAAGGCGCAGGTTGAGAACGAACAGCGTTGGCTGCCGAAAATCGCGCCGCATCTTCCGCTACCCATACCGATCCCCTTGGCACTGGGACAACCTAGTGACGCATACCCGTGGCATTGGTCGATTAACCAATGGCTGGATGGAGAGAGCGCGGCGCTTG
>CBDTZM010000300.1:0-3743 GCA_965364915.1 uncultured Pseudomonadales bacterium
GGCGGTTGATCGTCGGAGGTGTCCAACTCGTCAACGCCTTGTTGACGCGCTCGCTCGACCAGCCACTTGAGCGTTGCTTCCAAGTGATCTACGCGCGACTGCTGTTCGACCAACGCATCGCTCAGTTTTTGCAGCGTGTCGTCCTGAAAGGTCAGTTTAGCTTCGAGGTCCTCAAGTCGGTTCTCCACGTCATCATCCATCTTCGACATTCTCCTCTGCCCAAGCGGTGACGGGAAGTCCGAGATCGGTCCAACCATCCAGACCGCCGATCAGCGGGCGCACTCGTTTCACACCTCGTCTTCGCAACATGAGCGCGGCACGCGCGCTCGAAGCCTCGTTGGGTCACGTGCAATACAAAATGAGGTCGCGTTTCTGACTCAACGCCTCTAGATGATCGTCGATCTCCTCGATTGGAATTACCGAAGCACCGGGAATGGTGTGCGGGAAGGATTCGATTTCGAACCGTCCCCGTAGATCGACGATGTGCGGCAGCTCTCCCGCATCAAGTTCCTTTTTCAAGGCTTCAGGATTGACGATGTCGACCTTGAGCGCGCGCAGAAACCACTGGCGGCGGACGAACTTGTAGGCAATGAAGCCCAACAAGGTTACGCCGAACGCGACGACGGCACCGGTCAGAATTTCTGTACTTTGACTGAGGAATGCGACCGCTTGGTCGGCAAAGTAGTAGCCCGGCAACGTGAAGGTGGCAACCCAGATGACCGTGCCCGCCAACCGCAAGCCTACGAACGGCACAATGGGGATGCCGAACACGCCGGCCAACGGCGGTACGAGTGTCTGCAATCCGGGCACGAAATTCGAAACCAACATCGTCACGGGACCATAGCGTTGAAACGTCACACCGGTTTGACGAACGCAGTAGTCGGGTTCTATCGAGAGCTTGCAAAGGAAATTCAAGATGGGTCGGCCACGCCGTTTACCGATGGCATACCAACCGAGATCGGCCGACAGGGCGGCGCCTGTCGCCACGAGGCCGACGATGACAATATCCAAGGACCCGGTACCTGCCAGCACGCCGGCGCCGACGAGAATCGGTTCCGAGGGCAACGGCAATGCGACCTGGTCGGCAAACACCCATATGAGCAGGATCAGGTAGCCATATTCGATAAGCAGGCTGAGTTCCGGCATGGAACTAGCTTACTGCATTTCAAATATCGCTAGAATGCGTCCAGGAGGATTCAGCTATGTCTTTCAGATCAGAAGTTCGAGCGTGGCTCGAAGAGAACTGTCCGGCAAGTTGCCGAGGCCCTGGAGAGGTTCCCGGCGGCGGCACCAGGGTGCCCATGACCGATGACCAGCGTTTGTGGCTGGAACGCGCGTCGGACAAGGGTTTTACCGTGCCGACGTGGCCGACCGAGTATGGGGGCGCGGGTCTGTCGTCGGACGAGTACCTGGTGCTACTCGAAGAGATGGGCGCACTCGAAGTCCGAGCGCCCGTCATGGGTATGGGCATCATGATGATCGGGCCGACACTGCTCGAATACGGCAATGACGATCAGAAGTCGCGGCACCTACCCAAGATTGCGCGAGGTGAGGTGTGGTGGTGTCAAGGCTATTCGGAGCCCGGAGCGGGTTCGGACCTCGCCAGTTTGCGCACCCGCGCCGATGATGCCGGCGATCATTTCGTCATCAACGGCCAGAAGATATGGACGACCGCGGCCAACAACGCGGATTGGATTTTCTGTCTGGTGCGCACCGACCCGGACGTGCCCAAGCACGAGGGTATTAGCTTCGTGTTGTTTTCGATGGATCAGCCGGGGGTGACGGTAAAACCCATCCAGTTGATCTCTGGCGCTTCGCCGTTCTGTGAGACTTTTTTTGACGATGCCATTGCCAGCAAGGCGGATTTGGTTGGCAAGCTGAACAAGGGATGGACCGTTGCTAAACGACTGTTGCAGCACGAACGCTCCGGCATGCGAGCACTTGCCACGGGCGGTAATCGGGAGACAGGAGAAGAGCTGCATGCGTTGGCGAAGCGCTACCTCGGCGAAGAGAACGGTCGAATTTGCGATCGGGTGCGCGCGAGCGAGATCGCGAGACACTACATCGATGCTGAAGCGTTTCGTTTAACCCAGCGTCGCGTTGTCGAAGAATCACAGGGATCGACACCGGGCCCGGCGACTTCGATCTTTAAACTGTATGGCGCAAATCTAGCCAAAGAGCGTACCGAACTGCAGATTTCCATCATGGGTACGCATGGTGTGGGAATAGACCGGGACACATTTGCGGCCAACGAGGTGGACACTACGCGCACCTGGCTTGCGACCAAGGCGCGATCGATTGCCGGTGGCAGCAACGAAGTCCAACAGAACATCATCGCCAAGCGCGTGTTGGGGTTGCCGGATTAGACAGGTCCGTTGAGAGTTAAGGATTCCGTTTGCTAGGCACCGCCTTAGACATCAAACGCTGGTTGCATCACGATCGCGACACACCGTTTGCAGAACGAATGCAGCGTGATCGTGCGATCGGCGAGGGGATTACTGCCCGATCGGTTGATGCGCGAGTGTTGGCGTGGTGGTCGGCGCTCGCCAAGGACGATTCGCTTGCAATCGGCGAACGGGTCGAGACGCTGCGCGGGTTTGCGACGGCGGCTTTGTTTGTCCTGGGTTTGGTGATAGGTGCCGGGCTTGCCGGTGTGGCGTTCGGGTACCGCGGCCAGTATCCGGTCAACCTGTTTGCGCTGCTTGGCGTACTCGTCGGCATTCCGTTAGTGTTGCTGCTGATCACCTTGTTGCTGCTACCAGCTCGCTTACCTGGGTTTGCAAGAGCGATGTCGGGTCTCAACCTCGGCCGCTGGGTCGGTGTCTGGTTGGATCGCGTGAGTGAGATGGAATTGTTTGCCGCATTTCCGGGTTCCGGTAAACCGGCGCCGTTTGCGCGATGGCAACTCCTGGTTTTTACGCAGTGGTTGGCGGTTGGATATTTCGTCGGCGTCATTGGTATCGCCTGGCTGCTGGTGGTCTTCACCGATCTAGCCTTTGGATGGAGTACGACGCTCGAATTGGACTCAACGATTGTGTATGGCTGGTTCGTTGGACTAGCTGCGCCCTGGTCGGCATGGCTTGACGTTGCGGTACCGGATGCGACATTGGTGGCGGCTTCGAGATTCTTTCGGCTGGAGGAGGGCGGCATGCCCATCGGCCGAGTCGAGCAGTTAGGCACCTGGTGGCCTTTCGTATTGATGGTGATCTTAGTCTACGGCTTGCTGCCGCGCTTGTTGTTGTTGGGGGTCGGGACCTGGCGGCTGCGGGTTGCGGTTGGCCACCTGCTGCTAGACGACGCCGAGGTCACGGCCATGCTCGATCGACTGTCCGCGCCGAACGCGTCGTTTGATCAGGTTTCCGGACCGACAGCAACGATAGACGAAGAGGGGTTTGCCGCTCCGGGTACGTTGGCGCCCGGTGAATCGACCGGCGTATTGATTTGGAACGATGCTCTGTCGACGGACGCAGGGTCCAGGTGGATCGCTAGCCGCCTCGGTATTGCGGCTCCGCAAACAATTCGGGCGAACATCATACAGAGCGCGGACGAGCAACGTTCTGAACTTGCCGCAATGGTCCGTGTGGATCGAGTGGTTATTTTCGTCAAGGGTTGGGAACCGCCTATTTTGGAGTTCTCCGATTTTCTTGATGTGGTACGCGAAGTGTTGGGGCGTGAACACTCGCTCATGATCGTGCCCATCGATGTGCACGGTGCCGGCGTCCTGGAGGCGGATCGTGCCGTGT
>CBDTZM010000301.1:0-3743 GCA_965364915.1 uncultured Pseudomonadales bacterium
CGGGCACACCGAGCTTCCCGGCGAGTCCAGCCACCTCATCCTCAATGCCATAGCGTCGCACCTCTATCCCTACGACCAATACCGGCGACTTGGCCGTGCTGAGCCTGTCGAGAATCTCATCGACACAAGCGTTCAACGCATCTTGGTCGGTTTTGCCGGGTTTTAGCGGCACGACCGGATCGGCGTCGACGAACACCTGGTCTCTGGGAATCTCGATATAGACGGGACGCGACTCATCGATACAGGACCGCAACACGCGTGCGATCTCCCGCGGAGCGGTTGTGGGGTCGTCCAGGATGGTTTGATCGCAGGTGACCTCCTTGTACATATCGAGCTGCGACTTCAGACGTTTCGCCTGGTGGTGAATGAGCAGCCCGGTACTTCGATCGGCTACCCCGGGTCCACCGGAAATAACCACGACGGGAGATTTTTCTGCGTACGCCGCGGCGATCGGGTTGACCATGTTGAACGCACCGGCCCCGTAGGTAACGGCCGCGGCCGAAGGTTTGGCGTTGTACCGGGCGGCGGCATCGGCGGCAAACCCCACCGCAGGTTCGTGACTCAACGTATAGCAAGGCAAAATGTTGGATTCTTCGATGACCTTGAAAAACGGCAACGCGAAGTCGCCCGGCAACCCAAAAATCTCTCGCACGCCATGCTCCTTCAGCGAGTACAAGAGCGATTCAGCTAGGTTCATAACGGTCTCGGGAACAGGTGGGATGGGTATTGTCTTA
Source organism: uncultured Pseudomonadales bacterium (assembly GCA_965364915.1). Classification (GTDB taxonomy): domain Bacteria; phylum Pseudomonadota; class Gammaproteobacteria; order Pseudomonadales; family Azotimanducaceae; genus Azophilus. Next base: position 735 of record CBDTZM010000301.1, read on the forward strand.
CGAGTTCCCGAGACAAGAAAGTCGCAATACCGCCGCTATCGGCGACGTGGCGGCGGTGACTCGGGCGCCCGCAACGCCGTCGCGATCATGATACGACCCACTTGGCGCCGGCGCAGAAAACGGTCCCAAGACGCTTGCCAACTGTGAGACACACGCGGCCCAGGACAATGGCAACAGCTAGCTGATTGACTCATTGGGGTATCTCCGTATTCCATGTTGCCACTATACCGGCCACCTACTGACACCGATCTGTCAGTAGTGATCTCGATAACTACCATATAGACGGTAACTACTGACACCGTTGTGTCAGTAGGACGGCTGATATCGTCAGTAATCCTGCTACCATGCCGCCATGCGTAGAGCCGATCGATTGTTCCAGATAGTGCTGATGCTGGGTCGTGGCAAGATCCTCACAGCCCGCACCATCGCCGAGCGCCTGGAAGTCTCAGAGCGAACGATTTATCGCGATGTCCAAGACCTAGTGTTATCGGGCGTACCTGTCGATGGCGAGGCCGGTGTCGGCTATCGTCTGCATCGCGGGTACCAGGTTCCCCCCATGATGTTCGACGAGGAGGAACTGCAAGCCCTGTTGTTTGGCGCAGACGTCGCCAAGTCATACGGCGACCCGGCCATGGCGGCCGCCGCAGACCGCATTCTGGCGAAAGTGGATGCCGTGTTACCCGAACGGTTGCGTCCCAAGCTCGACACACGCGGCGTATGGGTACCCAGAGAACTCAACGAGAAGGTTTCTCAGGCACTCGGAGAAGCCCGCAACGCAATCAACAATCAGATGCGACTGTTTCTGGACTACCGCAACGCCGAAGGCATTCCCACAGAGCGCATCATCTGGCCATTGTCCCTAGCCTACTGGGGGCGCACGTGGACCGTCGGGGGTTGGTGCGAGCTACGCCAAGCATTTCGGAATTTTCGTCTCGATCGCATTTCGACGCTCAGAACCCTCGGCTCAAAGTTTCCCTCGGAACCGGGCAAACGCCTTGAAGACTACTTACGCCAGAGCAGTTAGCCGTCAAAAGACCAATCGCAGCACGCTTTCGCCGACACAGGCAGGTTTGTCTTGTCCCTGCACTTCCATGGTCAACTCATTGACCACCTCGAGCATCTCGCCTTTGATTTCGACGCTCTTGATCTTGCCGCGCGTACGAATGTTGGCGCCAACCGCCACCGGCGACGGAAAACGAATCTTGTTCCAACCGTAGTTGATGCCGAGCTTCATGCCTTCCAACGACGGCAGCCCAACGCCCTCCCCACCCGGCAGGAAACTCATGATCGACAACGTCAACTGACCATGGGCGATCGGGGCTCCGAAGGGGCCTGCCTTGGCTCGTTCAGGATCGATGTGAATCCATTGGTGATCGAGGGTGGCATCGGCGAAGGTATTGATCCGATCTTGCGTCATCTCGAACCAATCGGTCGGCTCCGAGGCCGCGCCGATTTTTTCCGAGAGTGTCGCGTGCGCATTCTCTAAGGCTTCGTTCGGCATAGTCAGCGTCCTTGGTCATGTGGGGAGACGCGGATGCGGCGTCGGGGTGAGCCAAGTTGCGCCTTCTAGAAGCGACTAGTTTAGTCGAATCGGACCAGGAATGCCGATCAGCGAAACACATACCCTGCGCTCGCGGGCCGAGCGAGTTGTCTGGGCCATGTGCTTGAAGAGTCCATCCTGTTTATCGCGATTCGAAATATGGTTAACTACTGTCATGAGGACATCAACGAATCGTCGTCGCCACGACCCTAGCAACTTTCACGTTGCCGGCAAAGTAAGGAGAACACCATGATCACGGGTATGCCGCGCATCGCAATCGCCGTCCACGATTTCCAAGCGACCGTTGCCACGTTCAGGGACAAACTCGGAATGCCCGTCATCGATATGTCCGAAACCAGCGTCGAGGGCCTGGGGGCGAAATTGGCGATGTGCGTTCCAGACGGTGGCAGCAACATTGAGCTCATGTCACCGGCGGATCCCGCGACGCCTCTTAGCCAAAGCTTGCAGAGGTTTTTGGACCGCCGCGGCGAGGGAATGTTCGCGCTCATGTTGGAAGCCCCTGATCCAGACGCCGAGGCGGAGGAGCTCTCTGGGCGCGGACTCAACGTTCTGCCCCTCATGGCCGGTGCGGGCGGTCGAGACGTGCACCCGAAGTCGACACACGGTGTCCTTATCCGAGTGTACCCGGTGAATTCTTTCCAGAAACCCGATAGCCAGACAAGTGACTCGCACACGCCCGGGCTGTCTGGCATCGCACGAGTCATCATCGCGGTTCACGATTTGGGCCATGCGGTGGACGTTTACGGAGAAAAATTTGCCCTGGGGATCGACGCGCCGTCGGTCGACACCGTGCGCGGTGTGCGAACCGCAACTTGCCATCCACCGTCCGGAGGGGCGATCGAACTCGTTTCGGTAAGCGACGCAAGCAAACCGTTTGCGAGTTCTGTTCAGGGTTTTCTAGACAGCAACCGCGAGGGGATCTATTGCCTGGTACTGGAGTCGAGTGATCTTGACGCAACCGCCGAGATGCTGGCGTCGCGCGGCCTCGAGGCTACAAGGTCTGCCGACTCGGTCGACGCCTTGGAAATCGAGCGAGCCTCTACGTTTGGGGCCCTGCTCCGCATTGAGTCCAGATAGGCTAAGGAGCGGTTGACAATGCCGTACACACCGGAACAACTGTCTGACATCGAATGCATCAAGGACGCCGCCAAACGCTACTGCCGCGGAGTGGACCGGCTGGATGAGCCGTTGATGAAGTCCGCTTACTGGCCGGAGGCAACGGACGATCACGGTGTCTTTGTTGGCAACGCGATGGCATTTGTCGAGATGTGCATGGTCGCCCATCTGGATTGGCGTTCGACGAACCATTGCATCTTGAATCACACGATTGAACTCGACGAGGACGGCGTGCACGCGCGCGGCGAGTCCTATAACGTCACGTTTTTGTTTCAAAAAGACGCGGACGTACTCGACACGTGGCATGGGCGTTATCTCGACGTTTACGAAAA
>CBDTZM010000302.1:0-3742 GCA_965364915.1 uncultured Pseudomonadales bacterium
AACCAAATCGCCACCTGCCCATCACACATAGGGAATAGTGCCACATGACAACGAGATCATCATGAGATCACCGCGACACGCCAGTGAAACCCGGCCTCGCAAGCAATCGAGCCACGCAGCGCCGCAAACCTTCAATACTGCGCTTCCCGTCGCCAAGGGCGAGTTCGTGTTGAGGGGGCAATTGTTCGACCGGCGTGCCGAGGATGACCCAACTGCTGCGGATCGAGAGGTCCATGTACGCGGACTAGTCAGTGTTTTGGGTAGGGGCGTCGCCCGCAATTGGGCCGTCTTCGGCGTCTTGCCATACCTGCACAAAACACTGGATCTCACGACCCCCGGAGGTCGCGTGAGCCGCAATACCACCGGCATCGGCGATGCACGACTGTTTGCGCGCTACACACTGTATCAGCGTGATGCCAAAGGCAGCACGTTTCGAATTGCGCCCTTCTTCGGCGTCGAGGCGCCTACCGGCGACGATGACGATCGCGACAACCTCGGCCGCCTGCCCGCCCCGTTGCAACTCGGCTCCGGCTCGTGGGATCCATTCGGCGGCATCGTCTTGACGTACCAAACACTCGACTATCAGGTCGATGCCCAAGCGAGCTTCAAGATCAACACGCAAGCGAATGACTTCGAGTTTGGCGACGAAGCGAGGCTCGACACCTCCTTGCAATACCGTTTGTGGCCACGGGAGTTAGGCGAATCCGGAGTGCCGGGCTACCTCTACGGCGTTCTCGAAGGCAGCATCCGCTACCAAGCCAAGAACACCATCAATGGCACGCGCGATCCCAATTCAGGCGGCACGTCGCTAGTCCTTGCCCCCGGACTTCAATACGTCACTAAGCGGTGGATTGTCGAAGGCATAGTCGAACTGCCGATCGCCCAAAATCTTGGCGGCAACGCCGTTGAAGACGACTACACCGTCCGCGTCGGGTTCCGAATCAATTTCTGACTGTTTCCGACGCCTCATTGATAGAGGCTGTTACACGCCCAACGCTATACGAAGCGGCAGCGCGAGAAATGCAGCGAAGAAACCGATCGCCCAAATGGCCCCGGAAACGGAAATGACGCGACGGTTCCAAGTCTGAAACCTATTACACAGCTCGGCGAGCGCTGGGTCGGCTGGACACGCACGTCCAGGACGCCAAAGTGGCCAACCCGCGGCGGCGAGCATCATGCCGGAGAGCGCAAACACCCATGCTATGTGCTCGCTCAGCGTCACGAGAATTGGAAAGCTGCTCGTCATCGATGCGACGAAGGCCCCCATGCCGGCGATCGATACCAACAGGATTGGCAATGCGCAGCACACCAACGTGCCCGTAGAGGTAAACAAGGTAACCGCAACAAGCCCGGACTCGCGGAACGTGCGTCGCTTTTCCGCTTGATCGAAGGCTTCGGGCTCAGTCGCCGCCATCGTCCCGTAGCGCAACCGGCAGCGCGAGTTCAAATGCCTCCACGGTGAATCCCGCATCCTTGACCGTCTCTCGCACGGTGGCTTCTTCTAACGTCACACCGTCACTCACAGAGATTCGAACCAATCCGCTCTTCAGATCGACGGCGACGGAATCAACCCCTGCAATCTTGCCGATGCTACGTTCCAGGCCATAGACACAGAACGGACAGGCCAGACCACTTACATGCACGCGGTAGGAATCTCGAGACTCACCGATAACCGCCGTAGGCAATGCCGTCAATGCCTGGGCCAGTTCGGCTGCCCCAATCGGGCCAACCTGACGATAGACTTCCTGACCGGATGCATCCAGTACGACTAGGGTCGGCATACCGACAACCTTGAAGTGTCTGGCGGTATCCGGATGCAAATCGGCATCTACCTTTAAAAAGACAAACTGTTCGAGAGCATTTTTGACCGTCGGATCTTGGAACGTCGTTCTGTCCATGGTTTTGCACGCACCACACCATTCGGCGTAGAAATCGATGAACAAGAGTTTGTTGTGCTCCGCCGCTCTGCCGATAGCCGCAGCCACGGGTTCTGGGATTGCGCCACTCGTTCCACGCGTCGTCGATCCCAGATCGACGCGACTCTGAACGATCTTCGGCCGGTAACCCAATTCGACGATAGACTCGTTCATGCGATTGGTAATGACGACGTTCGCGTCATAGGAGACGGTAAATGCGTCGGTTTCGAGGTCGACGACGACGTTCTTGACACCTGCTAGCTCTGACAGAGCAGCTACGACCGAATCCGGTCAGCTCATTCACGTCGCTCCGCTTTTACTTTTCATCATGCCATCAACGACGATGGTTACTTTCGCGATGGTTACCTCGACTGTTTCGCCATGAGCGTAAAAGGAGTTGAACAATCCCATGGTAATCAAGGGCGTCATCAACAACCTCTTCGCAATCGGATTATGCATCTCGTTTTACCTATGGACGGTTGGTTGGATTCGAGCAGTCTAGTACCTGTACCCACTACAGATTCAAGTTGTACGCGATGGTCGGACAATCCGCAACACAAGGAGACGACAGTGCGCGACCGGGTTCACAAGGTGGCACGTCGCAGCCGCAGTGCATTGGTGATCACCGAGACGGAGCTCGCACTCATCGCGAGGGCGGCAAACATCGGACTGAGCAGGATCCCGAACGCCGGATACAACACGCCGGCCGCGATGGGTACGCCGGCCGTATTGTAGACAAACGCAAAGAACAGATTTTGTTTGATGTTGCGCATGGTCGCGTGGCTTAGCTTCCGAGCCCGGGCAATGCCCCGAAGATCTCCCTTGACCAGCGTGACGCCGGCACTTTCCATCGCGACGTCCGTTCCGGTTCCCATGGCGATCCCGACGTGCGCCTTGGCAAGGGCTGGAGCGTCGTTGATACCGTCGCCGGCCATGGCGACGATCTGGCCCAAAGATTGGCGCCGCGCGATTTCGGCAACCTTGCCCTCCGGCAGCACTTCGGCGACAACCTCAGCAATGCCGAGTTGACGCGCGACGGCTTCGGCCGTGCGCTGACTGTCACCCGTGAGCATGACGAGACGCACGCCCTCCTCGCGAAGCACCCTAACGGCCTCCGGTGTGCTGTCTTTGATCGGATCGGCAACGCCGAGCATTCCGGCCAATGCATCGTCAACGGCGACGTACATCACGGTTTGGCCCTCCGAGCGCAGCGCATCGGCCTGATCGACCAGTGGCTCGATGGAGATAGTCAAATCGTTCATCATGGCTCGGTTACCCAGTGACACGGTGCGGCCATCCACCTCGCCGGTGACGCCTTTGCCGGTCACCGACGCGAAATCCGTCACCTGACTCAGTAGGATTTTCCGTTCCGTCGCACCGGCAACAATCGCAGCCGCCAACGGATGCTCGCTGCCTTTTTCCAGACCGGCCGCCAGGCGCAGCAACTCATCGTCGTCAACACCAGGCAGAACGGCGGTTACCGTCACAAGCCTAGGCTTACCCTCCGTTAAGGTGCCCGTCTTGTCGACCACCAGGGTGTCCACGTCGCGCAATACCTCGATCGCCTCGGCGTCGCGAAACAAGATTCCCATGAGCGCGCCGCGACCGGTGGCTACCATGATGGACATCGGTGTCGCCAGGCCCAGCGCACAGGGACAGGCAATGATCAACACGGCCACCGCATTGAGCAGACCGTAGGTAAACTTCGGGTCCGGTCCGACCACGCCCCACACCACAAACGTGAGGATGGCGGAGACAATGACCGTCGGTACGAAATAGCCGGCCGTTAGGTCAGCGAGTTTTTGGATCGGCGCACGGCTGCGCTG
>CBDTZM010000303.1:0-3733 GCA_965364915.1 uncultured Pseudomonadales bacterium
CGGCAAGCTCGGGACGATTGTGGTACCGGGTGCGGCTGGCGGTGCCAATTTCCCTGGTGCGTCGATTGACCCTGACAACGGCATTCTGTACGTCGAGTCGCAGACGCGACCGGTTGGCATGGCGGTGGCGGAACCGGACTCGGCCGAGTCCGACTGGCGCTACGAGATCGCCTATCAACCCACGCCGGGGCCACAGGGACTGCCGCTCTTGAAACCCCCATACCGCAGGATCACCGCGATCGATCTCAACACCGGCGATCATGCATGGCAGATACCCGTCGGGCAGGGCCCGACAGACCATCCAGCGATCAAGCACCTTGAACTCGGCGCCCTGGGTAGCGGCTACCCGGGTGTGGTGGCAGAGGGAGGGATACTGGTCACGAAGACTTTACTGATCACGTTTTTCCGTGATCGCGAGGCACGCCGTACCTACCTTCGTGCCCTCGACAAAACGACGGGCGAACTACTCGGCGAGGTAAACGTCGACCGGGGTTTGCATGGCGCGCCGATGACCTACATGCATGAGGGGCGTCAGTACATCGCGGTGGCCGGTGGCGGCGGACCCGAAAAACAGGAGTTGGTCGTATTTGCGCTGCCCGCAGAGCATTGAGCTAGCTAATGCTTGCGTCGCATTCTGAGACCGCAGCTAGTCGGCGCGTGCGATCTGCCGATCGACCGGTACCACCCGGACGATCTGCCCACCTGCCGCGTGCTCGAGTAGCAAATAGATCTCACCGCTGGTCCCAATTTCGATGTCGCGAATGCGAGCAAGGTTTTCGATCAACCGTTCTTTGTGCACAAACTTGTTATCTTCGATCACGATCCGGTACACGTGCGCGGCTTTCAGTGAGCCCACGATGATGTTGTTGCGCCACGCCGGAAAGGCGTCACCTTCGTAGAAGACGAAACTGGACACGGCCGGCGACGGCGTGAGATCGACCACCGGTTGTTCGATGTCCTTGAGTTCGAATTCGATGCCGAACACCTTGCCCCAGTCGACCTTGGTGCCGTTGTAGTTTTGACCCTTCGAATACAATGGCCAACCGTAATTTCGGCCGGGGAGCAGCAGGTTCACCTCGTCGCCGCCACGCGGACCATGTTCGGTGCCCCAGAGTTGGCGAGTCTGAGTGTTGAACTCGAGTCCCTGCGGGCTGCGGTGTCCGTAGGTCCAAATCGTGTTACCGGCGTCGGGATCGTCGATGTACGGGTTGTCCGTCGGAATACGACCATCGTCGTGCACGCGATGGGTCTTGCCGTGCGGTGAGCTGAGATCCTGGATGCGATCCATGCTCTTCATGCCTACGCTGATAAACACGTAGCCGTCCGGATCAAACGCGATACGGCCGCCGGCGGCAACGTCGGTGACCGTTGAGTAGTTTTCGATGTCGGCTTTCCAGATCGTTTCTTGGTCAACCCACTTGCCGTCGCGGATCCTGCCGCGAATCAGTGCGTTCATCGACACCGGCCGCTTGGCTTCGCGGCTGGCGGCATTGCAATCTTCGCAGCGGTCCGTGTAGTGCAGATAGATCCAACCGTTTTCCGCGTAGTCGGGATGCGCCGCCACGTCCAGTAGCCAGCCCAACCCGTAGAGCAATCCGCCGCCGCGTTGCGGCGCGTCATCGTAGACGGTGGGTGTGCCTTCGATGAGATCGGACTTCTCGCCGTCTACCGAGATGATGCGCAAGCCGCGCATTTTCTCGGTGAGCAAGATCCGGCCGTCAGGCAGGGGGGAGATGGAATAGGGCAGCGGATCGAGCCCGTCGACGACCGTCTCGAGCCTAAGATCGTAGCGCTCGGTCTTGAGCGTCTCGGTCGGAATTTCGAGTTCGCGCGTGATGTTGAACTCGGAATAGAGCATGCCGCCGCGGTTCTCCGAGATCCAGAGCGCGAGGCTCTTGATCTGTTCTGCGGTAAAGACTGCCGACCAAGCGGGCATCCCTTTTTCCGGATAACCGTCCGTGATGCCCGCGATGAGGGTTTCCATGGCGTCGCCGTGGATCAGATCGACTCCCACGAGCGGCGTACCTTGTACGGCGCCCTCCAGATTTTCGCCGTGGCACACGGCGCAGTTCTCGCTGAAGACACCTCCGAAGGTGGCAAGACTGCCGCGTTGGCGTTGCTCGGATTGGGCACCGGCTTGCTCGGCGGCCTCCGCGGCAAACGACCCCGGACTGGTTAGGCACAGCAGCGCCAACAGACAGCCACTTCGGCGAACTAGCCCTTTGGCTCGACAGTTCTGATTATGCATTCGGACAGGCTCCCCACTAACACGCAAGCCTACAGGTTACCCCGACAATTGAAGCGAAGCGACACTATCTGCATGTCGAGCAGCACCCATCGCTATTCAGCTTGCGCCCAGGGATCTGTATCGAGGCCTGCGCGTCAGCCGCCAACCGCCTTGCGAGCCCTGGCGATGCCGCCGCGATAGATGCCTTCAACAACGCCTACCGCTTCCGTTTCACTGCCCTTCGGCTCGAACGTGCCGGTCCAATCGACGCGACAGGTGCCGTCTCCTTTATCGGTAATCTGCACGGTGGCCGAGTAGTCGGATACCGGTAGCGGGCAGTCGTCGTTGATAATGGCGTACGAAAAAACCATCGCTTCTGCATCGTGCCGGTCGAGTCGTTCGATCACCTGCCCACCACCCATGCCAATCGTGCGGACCATGCCCACGCCGGTTCCTTCGGTTTCGAAGGACGTGATCGGTCCACCAACCTTGATACCGCCAAAGTCGCTTAGCGCAGTCCATACGGCATTGGCAGTGCCATCGATCTCCTCGGTTATGTTGACTGTTGTCATCAGATTCTCCCGCTTCCTTCCTATTTCTCCAGTTTGCTGGCCTTCCATCGCCCTGTCTACAGATCGCATCGCCCACTGCTCTGTTTCCAACCGTAACGTGGTGTGGCTGGCGTACCAGCGCGGTATTATCTGAATCATGTAGACGTTGCGAGGTTGGCGATGGGCCACGCGCAATGAGATGAGGGAGTAGAGAAATGTCGATCCCAACGATGTCTGCGGGCAGCGCTTCTGAGTTGATCGCCGAGGCACTGGACGAAGCCGGATGTGTCGTCATCACAGGGCTTCTCGATGAGTCGGCCAGAAACTCTGTCAGCGCCGAACTCGCGCCGTACATGGAAAGCGTTCGGGTCGTGCAGGAAGATGAAGATGACCCGACTCGGTTCTATCCGGGCCGAACACGTCGAACGAGCGCATTGGTGGCGCGTTCGGCGAGTGTGGGAAAGCTGGCTCTGGATAACCACTCGTTGGATTTGTGCGATCGCTTTCTGACGCCTAACAGCGAGTTTGGCTACCAACTGCACGTGAGTGCGGCACTGGAGGTAGGACCCGGTGCTCGCCGACAGGTGTTACATCGCGAACATGATTCCTTCACCTTTTTTCCGCATCCAAGACCCAACATGATCGTCGCCAGTATGTGGTCGATCACCGATTTTCGGGCGGACAACGGAGGCACGCTGCTCGTGCCGGGCAGTCACAGATGGCCCGAAGAACGTCAGGCAACAGAAGATGAGATCGTTGCCGCTGAAATGCCAGGCGGCTCGGTCCTCTATTGGCTGGGCGGCACGTTACACGGCGCGGGTGCTAACACCTCGAGCGATTGGCGCTATGGTGTGATTCTCACCTACTCGTTAGGCTGGCTGCGCCAGGAGGAGAACCAGTACCTCGATGTCCCCCCTGAAGCTGCCCAGGCGCTGCCTCGAGAATTGCGCGACCT
>CBDTZM010000304.1:0-3727 GCA_965364915.1 uncultured Pseudomonadales bacterium
TGTTGGTCCCCGTGATGGAGTAACTGAAGAAGCGCGCCCGGAATACCGACGTCGAGTTGACCCCGACCGTAAGGGGTTTGTTCGGGATGCGTGCGGCGTGTTGTTGCGGTCTACGGCCCGCTGCATTCGTGTCACTAGCGGGCCGGGCCGTCCGTTTTTGCGGACGCGGTGCGGCAGATTTCGTAATGGCCTTGGTAGCTTCCGACAGTTTCCTCAATTGTTCGAGCATCGCATCGAAGTCGGCTTTGCGATCGACGAAAGCCTCTAACTCTTTCTGGGCGCCTCGCTGAAATGCTCGCCAGTTTTGTTGTTCGTTATCGGCCAGCGCGGCAGCGCGAGCGGCGGTTTCGATAAGTTGTGCGACGCGTTCGCGTTCTACTTCTAGCGCCTCGATGGCTAGGGCGTCTGCGCCGGTATAGACGAGGTGGTCGCTAGGGCGCGCGTCGGCTGGAAAGTCCCGGTCTCGAAACGTGAACGAGTCATCGGATGCGAACCTGCCCGTACGATGGGCCGCTTGCAGCAGAAGGTCTGCGCGCAACAACGGCGAGCACTGAGCGTCGAGCCGATCCAGCCCTTCATGCCTGAGCTCTTTCAACCGAAACCCCCTTGGAAGCGTGTTGTTGGAATTCAGCTGCGCTCTCAAGTTTGCGGCGATCGCGACAACGTGGCCGATACAATCCGTGGCTGTATGCAGCGATGGCGAAGTCGTACACACGAAACCGACCGCCAAATACGCGCCGCGATTGATTTCGGAGTCGTTCGGGTTGATGGGATACGACTGGGCATACATGACGGCCTGCGATTGGCCAACCGCTATGATTTCTATGTCGTAAGAAACCTGTTTGCGAGTCGACAGTCGGCGGTCGAGGTAGCTGCCTGGATTGCCGGGAAGCGCCTCCGGTCCCAACTCGGCGTATTCGAATCCGCGTTTGTCGCTGGGTGTGCCGCAGATGAAAAAAGCCGGGTTGCGGATGTCGGTTTTGGTCACCGAAACCAGTCTCGTACCTTGTCCCAAGCGGTCGCCTTGGCCTTTGGAAATCCTTTCAACAAGCGCTGCGTGAAGCTGTGGAAGATCCAGCTGATCAGTATGTCCACATAGCGTTTGTCTAGAGATCTGACCTTGGGAATCTGCTCGTCACCGTCCGGCGTGTGGTAGACCTCGCCAACGGAGAACGGCATGTAGGCAGCTTTGATTCTGCGTGAGCTTGTGACGGTGGACTGCGTCTGCGGAAAATTCGCATTGAAGTATGCTCGCTCGGACGGATATTCGTTACGCACGACGTCCCACTTGGTGGCGACGAAAAGAATCTCCAACCGTTTTAGCCTCACGCCGATGTCACTCAGCAGATAGCGAATGAGGTGATTGAACAACACGTCCTCTTCGAGGGCTTTGGCATCGTTGGTCGCGCCGGCGCGGTTGCTCGACGCGTCCGAGATGAAGAGGAAGCGTTTGCGGGTGCTGCCCAACCGCAGGTATTGCTCCAGAAGCGGGTGTAGTTGCGGCTCGTTGCCAACGACGGTGGGTACGATGGACTTGATGTCCTCTCCCGAGATTTCAACGAAGTTGAACGCACATGTCGGACGGTTGGGTTGCCCATACTGCACGTTGAATTCCTGCAGAATGCCTTGCGGGTTTCTTTTGGGGAGGTAGCCGTTGGCGAAATTCTGCACCCAGCCGTTGAGAATGACGTCATGTTCGTTGTTGCCGTCGGTACTGGCGTAGTCGAAGCTGAGGTTGGCGTGTGACCAGAGCCGGTAGACAAGATAGCTCTGGAGTGTCGATTTGCCGCTACTCGGATTGCCTACCGTGAAAAGAAAATTACCGGACCTCGCGTCTATGTTGCCCGGTTCTACGGCGTATTCGACAGACTCGTAGTTGGTTCGCGTGCTATCGGTCGCATCTTGTCCAACCGTTACGTAGACCGGACCAATGTCGTCGGGTTTGGGTTCGATCAGCGCGTCTGCGCCGTTCTGCGAGTCGTCTCGCCGGTCATCCTGCGGTGCTCGTACTCGGTTTTCGTCCATCTCAATACACCTCCTCTGAACGGTACAACAGGAGGGCGAGTACCGGCGCCAAGATGTCTAGCAAGGCGCCGAGCAGAACCGAGAGAATGATTGCGGCCGGGCTGATCCAGTTGACGAAGTTCGTCCACGTATACTGAAACGAGCCGGTTGCATCTGCCGAGTTATTGATCGTTGCGAGCTTGAGGTCTTTGTCCAAGAGATCGCGGGCCTTGAACGTTATCGCGTCCAAGTCGCGTTTCATCAGGTCTGTCGTATCGGACCGGTACTCCTTCGAGCGTATTTTGTCTTCGTAAAAGCCCCTTAGCTGGTGAATCTTGTCGGTCAGCTCTACGAACGCGACGCCATCGCCGTTGGCAAACTCGGTCTGCGCTTGATCTGCGATGAACGTGTCCAACCGCTCTGCATAGGCCTGGTGCTGTGCCATTGGCGCAGATGGGTCGGGCGCGCGCAGGGGTGTCAGTCCGGTGCCGAGAATTTCGCTCACTTCATTGAGATGTGACTGCGCTAACGAGCCTAAACCAGGGTTGTTGCTGTCGACGATCTGCTCCTTGAGGTTCTGACGCGCGATCGCCAAAGCGGTCTTTTGCGCCTCGAAGCGCACCAGTTGCGGATCCCTATCGAGTTCCGCGAGCACATTGGTGGTCTCCGAATCGAAGACTCGCCACGCCTCTTCCTGGGTTTGGCCAACGATGTCGCGCTGCAGGAAGAATGTGTAGATGGCGTTGGTGTTGCTGACGAAGCTGAAAACGAAGATGAACAGAAACGCCACCAAAGGCCCGCCCAGTCCGGTCGCGGTGCGCCGTGCCTCGCGTAGCTTGAAGTTGATCGAGAGCAGCCCGATGCCGATGATGAGGGCCAGTGCGAACGCCAGAAATGCCGGGATATCGTAGGAAAACCCGAGATAGGTCGTGTACGCACTGAACCCCGATGCCAAGATTACGATGATCCCAAAGGCAACGTCGAAGGACGTTCCGTGCCGTAGGTTCTGGTTGTCCCGCAATTCGGTCAGATACTCCGCGGCCATGACTTTGTCCTTGTTCCATCTAGGCTTGTCAGATAAGTCGGTAAAACGACGAGAAAAGTTTTGCTGTTGCTTGGCGTTCACGTGCCACTCAAGCGTCAGCAGATATGTCATAGTTGGGGGTTGCATCAGTAGTTCAGTGGGAGAACAGTGATGGGTGGTGCTGTATTGCGTCAACCTACGGGGGGGAGAGTAAATGCCTAACCACGAGGGTCTGCCACCGGTCGCGGCTAACGGATTGCTCGATAGGCGCTTGTTTCTGAAATCGGTAGCGATGGGGGGGTTGGGTGCCGTGGCGGCACCGGTGTTAGCCGAACCGGTTGGCAAGGGTCAACCACCATGGTTGCTGGTTCCGGGCCAGACCGCGCAAAACTATGGCTTGCCGTCGCGCTATGAACAAGTGGAACGCTGGACCAGACCGCCGGAAAGCTGGCGGGGGCGCACGGTCGGTGCCGTGGCTTTCACACCCCATCAAGGGCTGGCAGGTACCTACACGCCTAGCGGGTTACATTTCGAGGTCAGCCATCACGGCATCCCGGATATCGATCCCGATCGTCACACGCTCGTAATTCATGGCATGGTCGACCGGCCACTGAAGTTCTCGCTCGAAGCGCTCGATTTCTACCCGACGGTGACCCGCAGCCACTTTCTGGAGTGTTCGGGCAACAGCGGCGCGCTGTG
>CBDTZM010000305.1:0-3718 GCA_965364915.1 uncultured Pseudomonadales bacterium
CAGATTTCTCGGAAGACGAAAAACACGCGATGTTTTACGGCACCGCGACGAAGGTGTATCGGATCTGAGGACGAGCTAGAAGACCAAGCGGCCGACGCTTTCGGCCACGACAGCAGGTTTGTCCTGACCTTCGACCTCAACCTTGACCTCGTTCATCGTCTCGATCATGCCGCCTTTGATTTCGGCGCGCTTCAGCGTACTGACAGAACGGATCTTCGCGCCCACCGGTACGGGTGACGGAAAGCGCACCTTGTCGAACCCGTAGTTGATGCCGAGTTTTTGACCCTCGAGCCGCGGTCCCGGCACGATCTCCGTGCGAGGCAGGTGGCCCATGATCGAAAGCGTGAGATGACCGTGGGCGATGGGTGCCCCAAAAGGCCCTGCTTTCGCTCGGTCGACGTCGATATGAATCCATTGATGATCCATGGTCACGTCCGCGAACTCGTTGATTCGGTCCTGAGTCATCTCGAACCATTCGGTCGGCGGCGTCGATTCGCCGATGCGGCCTTGTAGAATCTCCAAGGCTGCGGCCATGTTCGTTTCTGATTCGCTCACAATCTAACCTCGCGCTACCGACTATTCGTTGCCGCCGCCGGCTGTGTATTCTGCCTCCAGCATTCGGGCGCCGCGAAGGATGTTACCCATGGCGTAGTTGCCTTCGTGGCAAGCGTATTCGAACACCTTCTCGTCGCTCGCTTTCCAGGCATACGAACCACTCCAAGGCGCGGTCCATGCGGTGGCATCCTCGACCGTGAAGTCGTAATGCAGATTACCGTTTTCCAACATCTCGAAGTGTTCGACCAGGTGCAGGTTCTCATCCCCCCCGTATAGGCCAGTCTGCTTGCGGAAATTGATGGTATCGACCACTAGCGTGTCACCTTCCCACCAGCCGATCGAATCGCCCAACCACAGTCGATCGCTATCGGGTCCGTGCTCGGCATCGATGCGAATGACGCGAGCGTCGTGGACCATCTCCATCAGGATCATGAGGTGATCTTCGGTCTGCACGATTCGCTTATAGTTGTTGTAGACACCGGGCAGCATCGGCGGCCCGGCGCTGAAACCCACAATGCAGCGTTCGGCTAAGGCCAGGCTTTCCGGTCCGTCGAAGGGTCCCGGACCGTCGCTATCGAGCCACGACGCGGTCCCATCGTTCACGTACGAAAACGAGGTAAAGTTATCCGACATGGCCTTTTGGCCTTTGTCGGTCATCTCCGGCTGTCGCCCGTTTGGCGGGTCGTACACGATCGACGTGCGAAATTTGCCATCCACTTCGGACGCATCGCTGCCAAAGTCGAGCCAGAAGCGGTTGTAGCCGCCGGTACCGCCACCACCGCCGGTCTTGACCTCACCGCCACCAAGCGCGGGCGCCTCGCGATCCGGGTCACTTGCCAACAACGCGTCGGCATTAGCTTTCGCAGCATCGGCTTTGATTTTTGTGGCTTCTTCGCTCGTCATGAACTGCTTGTCGCCAAGCTCTTCCGGCCGGTTCAGCGGCGTCAGGGTGCCGCTGTCGTAGTGCCCGGAAAAATCCGGCTTGCCCGACGCGGTGCGGTTGATGTCCGCGACGGCCGCGCTGCAGACCAACATCAGGCATGAAGTGAGAACGAAAAGCGTACGAGTCATGGCGAATCTCCGGTGACGAAGTTGCGACGGCGGCAACGTAGTCTAGGATACTACAACACATCAATGCCGGTATGCCGGCTCACTCGGGGGGACGCTACGTGAAATTTGGCGCACAGGTCGGTTGTTACCGCAATACATGGGACAGTATTCGAGAAGTTGTTGCGTTGCTGGAAGCGGGACCGTGGGAAAGTATCTGGTTCGCGGACCATTTCATTCCGCCACCCGGCCGCCCGGAAGAGGAGCATCTCACCGCGCACGAGGGTTTTACGCTGATCGCCGCGGTGGCAGGCATGACCGAGAAACTAAAACTCGGTCATCTGGTCCTCGGCAACACCTACCGCAATCCGGCGCTGGTGGCCAAGATGGCAACGACCGTCGACCAAATCTCGCACGGCCGCTTTATCCTCGGTATCGGTGCGGCGTGGTTCAAACGCGAACACGAGGCCTACGGGTGGACCTTTCCGTCGATGCAGGAACGCCAAGATCGTTTCGAGGAAGCCTGCAGCCTAATACGGAGCTTGTTGAAGTCTTCCGAACCGGTGTCGTTCGACGGCGCCTACTACTCGCTCGACAACGCGCCGCTCTCGCCCGGATCGTTTCAACAACCGCATCTCCCAATCCTGGTCGGTGGCACCGGCGAGAAACGCACGCTCAGAACTTTGGCAAGATACGGCGACATCATGAATGTCGACGGGTGGGCCGGCGGCCCCATGACCGCCGAATACTTTCAACATAAATGCGGCATTCTGGACAAGCACTGTGAGGCGGCGCAACGTGACCCGTCCGAGATCAAACGCACGGTACTCATGCCGACGCTGCTGACCGACGACCCGGCGGCCGCCGAGGGCTTCATCGCCAACCGCCGGCTAGGTGCCGGTACCGCCGCCGGGCCAAAAAACTACGTCATCGACCGCATCGGCGAGATCATCGACGCCGGCGCTGAAGGCATCATGCTCGGCGGCATACCCACGGACGATCTCGAGCAGTACCACCGCATCACGGAAGACGTTTTGGGCGCATTCGCATAGCCACGCGAGCCGCCATCTTCAGCAAAGTCCGGCGTGCTAACATGAAACGAGAGATTCGGAACACTGTTCGAGGATAAAGTCGCGATGCACGATCTAGTCATCAAGAACGCCACCATCGTCGATGGCACCGGCGCACCCAAAGTCAGTGGCGACGTCGTCGCAGATGCCGGAAAAATAGTCGACGTCGCGGCCGCGGGTAGCAGTCCCGCAAAAGCCCGCCGCGTCATCGATGCCAAAGGCGATCTGTTGACCCCGGGCTTCGTCGACATTCATACACACTACGACGGCCAAGTCTGCTGGGACAAACAGGTGACACCGAGCAGCTGGCATGGCGTGACCTCCATCGTCATGGGCAACTGCGGCGTCGGTTTTGCACCCGTACGGCCAGGTGCCGAAGACGAATTGATCTCACTGATGGAGAGCGTCGAAGACATTCCCGGCACCGCGTTGCACGAAGGCATACCTTGGGGTTGGGAGACCTTCCCCGAATACCTCGACAGTATCGACACACCGTATGTGGTGGACGTTGGGACCCAGGTACCGCACGTCGCGATTCGCCACTACGTCATGGGCGAGCGTTGTTACGACGAGGCGACGACCGAGGACATGGCGGAGATGCGCACCATCACCCGCAACGCGCTCGAAGCGGGCGCGCTCGGATTTTCGACCTCGCGTTTCTACGGGCACGTGGACAAGGCGGGTAACTTGGTGCCCGGCACGCGGGCCTCTGCCGAAGAGATGCGCACCATCTGCAGCGCGTTCGAGGGGCTCGACTACGGCACGATGGAATTCGTCTCCGACAGCCTCAACGAACCCGAGGAGTTGGCTTGGATCGAACACATTGCACGTACCACCAACTGCACGGTAACGCCATTGGTCACGGCAGGGTTCGGACCCGTGTGGACGCTTGCGGAAAAACTGCATGCGGAAGGCTTTAATCTGCGGCCTCAGGTGGGCGCGCGGCCGGCGTCGATTCTGATGACCCTGGACGGCACGATCAATCCGATGCGGCAGTTCCCTGCATACCGTGAGATTCACGATCTACCCCTTAAGGAACGCCAAGC
>CBDTZM010000306.1:0-3708 GCA_965364915.1 uncultured Pseudomonadales bacterium
GACTACCTTGGCCCGCACGCCGCCTTGGTCGACGAACTGTTCCAGGAGATCAAGGCCCGTCAACCGGAAGAGGATGAATCGGTACCGTACCGAAAAGGCGGTTATTGGTATCGGTGGGCCTACCTTGCTGGTGCGCAATACCGTACCTGGCTGCGCGCCACGACGAGCGCCCCGGAAAACTGGAATGTGATGCTCGACGAGACGGCCCTGGCAGCGGCACACGATTATTTCAATCTCGGCGGGCTGGCGGTTAGTCCGGATGGCAAGTATCTCGCTTGGAGCGCCGATACCAACGGTTCGGAACGCTTCACGCTCAAGATACGCGACCTCGCGACGGGCGAAGACCTTGCCGAGGCCATCGAGCAAACCATCGGCTCCCCGGTCTGGTCGCAAGACAACCAACACCTCTTCTACACCGTCGTCAACGAGCAGTGGCGCCCCTATCGCGTGCACCGGCACCGGCTCGGTGAAGACTCAGACGATGATGCCATCGTTTACGAGGAAACCGATGACGCCTTCTTCGTGGATGTCGATGCAACCCAATCAGAAGCGTTCATCCTCATTTCCAGCGGTGACCACGTCACGTCCGAGGTACGCTACCTGCCCGCTGGCGCACCGACTGCCAAACCACAACTGATTGCCGCACGGCGAGCCGGACACGAGTACTACGTCGATCACCGCGAAGCGCGGTTTTTCATCCGTACCAACCGCCGCCACAAGAACTTCGACATTGTGAGCGTCGACGACGGCGCTCCGGCGGAAGCCGGATGGCAACCCGAAATCAGCGGAGACCGGGAACGCTACCTGGTCGGCCACCTGTGTTTCAAGGACACCTTGATCGTTGCCTTGAAAATCGGCGGCCTCGAACAAATTCTCATCCGTAACCTCGCAAGCGCGAACGCCGAGCACTTCATCGAGTTTCCCGAAACGGCATACGACATTCATTTCGGCGCCAATGCCGAATACGAGACCGACACGCTGCGGCTCGCTTACAGCTCGATGGTGACGCCAACGACCGTCTACGACTATCAAATTGCGGACAGAGTGCTCCAGAAACGCAAGGTGCAGCAGATTCCGACGGGCTACGATGCTGCTAGCTACGCGACGGTGCGGCTTCAAGCACCTGCCAGGGACGGCGCAAGCGTACCTGTCAGCCTGGTCTATAAACATGGCCGCGAGCCACGCGGCGCGCTGTATCTCTACGCCTATGGCGCTTACGGGCATGCCATCGCGCCGAGTTTCTCGGCGAGCCGCTTGTCGCTACTCGACCGAGGCTTCGCCTTCGCCATTGCCCACGTTCGCGGCGGCGACGATCTGGGCTATCACTGGTACGAGGACGGCAAGCTCGACAAGCGCACCAACACGTTCAACGACTTCGTGGACGTGGCCCGCTTTCTGATCGAGGAGGGCTGGACCGAGGCAGGTCGAATCGCCATCGGCGGCGGCAGTGCCGGCGGCGAACTCATGGGCGCGGTCGTCAACCAAGCGCCGCAATTGTGGGGTGCGGTAGCAGCCCACGTGCCATTCGTGGATGTACTCAACACCATGTGCGATACCAGCTTGCCGTTGACCCCAATGGAGTGGCCGGAGTGGGGCAATCCGCTCGAAGACAAGGCAGCATTCGAACTCATCCGCTCCTATTCCCCCTACGAGCAGCTGCAGCCGGGTGCCTACCCACCCATGCTGGTGACGGCAGGGTTGAACGACCCGCGCGTCACCTACTGGGAACCGGCAAAGTACGTCGCCAAGCTTCGAACCTTGAAAACCGACGACAACCCGTTGCTGTTGAAGACCAACATGGGCGCGGGCCACGCCGGTGAATCCGGAAGGTTCGATTCTCTCAAAGAGGTAGCGGAGGAGTATGCGTTCTGCCTGCTCAACATCCGGCCGGGCCCGGCCGGTTATGCGGTTCGTTGAATCTTGGCTTCGTATGCCTGACGCATACGTTTCTTGATGATGTTCTGCACGACGGTGACGGTGGTCCAGTCGTGCATCATGGCGCGACCGCAGCCGTCACATTCAATGTCTTGCTGGTCGGTCACGAGGTCCAAAAGCGCGCTGTAGGATAGACGCGAGATACTCTTGCAACTGGAACACTCCAATCCAACAGCGGGGTCTATACCTACGTAATCCATGACGCGGAACTCCTTCTCTCGTCGCAACGGCTCGCACAATTGTAAGCAAGCTGGGTCTCGATCCGGATTTCTCCTAGCCGATTTGTGATCCGGTTCACAAGCATTTCATGATCTCATCTACCTGCACGCGACCAGTTCGTCGCGAAATTCAGGAGCCGCGATTGCCGCCATCGCACGCGCTCGCTCCCCGAGGTCCCGTCCTCGCAACTCGGCGACGCCGAATTCTGTCACGACGATGTCGACGTCCGTACGCAGGGCCGTCACGACGTCGACCTTGGGTACGATTCTCGACACCTCGCCACCGCGAGCGGTGGCGTTCATCGCAACGATGGAACGCCCCCCGGGCGAGGCCTTGGCCGCGCGCATGAAGTCGACCGAGCCGCCGGTGCCCGATATCTGACGACCGCCCGCGACTTCCGCGTTCACTTGTCCCAGCAAATCGACTTCGACGGCCGAATTGATGGAAACAAACTGCGTGAGTTGTCGGATTACGGCCACTTCGTGGGTGTAGTTGGCGCCCTTGAACTGCACGGACGGTGTCTCGGCCACCCAATCGATGAGTTCCCGTGATCCCAACGCCATACCCGCGATGTGCAATCCTTTGTCGGTCGGCTTGTTGGCACCGTTGACGATGCCGTCCCGGACAAGGTGCATACCACCGTCGTCGATCAGCCCGCCGTGTAGGCCTAAATCGTTTTTGTCACCAAGTTCGCCCAATATTGCCGCCGGTATGGCGCCGATTCCCGTTTGCAAACAATCACCGTCTGCAATCAGGCCAGCGACATGCCGACCGATCTCTCGAGCGGCCGCGTCGATGGTCGGGCGGGGTAGCTCGAACAAAGGCCGGTGGGTCGTCACGGTGGCGTCGAGTCGGCTTGCTTCGATGGCAGGGCAAGCGGCCGGCGCAACGAACCCTTCATTCACTTCCGCCAACACGAACCGAGCACTCGCCAACACCGCTTCGGCAAAATCGACGTTGGGGCCCAATCGCAGCTTTGCGTCGTGTCCTCGTGCGACCTGTATGAGCGCAACATCGATACCGCTCAATAAATAGTCAAAAACCGCGCGCATCTGCATCGGCACGAAATGCAAACGTCCTTTGTCGGCGCCTTTGAGATGCGACGTCATGAACACGGTGGTCATCTCGAAGCTAGGATGCCATGCGGTGAAATCGGTTTGGTTGTAACCGGCTAGCGGAAACTGCACGAAGTGCAGACCCTCCGGAAGATCCGCGTCGCGCATTTGCTCCAGCAGACCGGTAGGTTCGTTGCTGCTACCGGCAACGAAAATACGCTGGCCGGCCTGCAAGCAGCTGAGATCGATGCTCACGCCAATGCCTCGACAACCTGCTCGAGGTATTCGGCATTGTCGATTTCCAGCGCAGCCAAGGCCTGAAGTTCGGCTTTGGCGTCTGCATCTTGCGCACCCTCCGCCAGCCCGAGCCACGCGCCACTGCCTTCCCGTTCCGCACTCGCCTGGATTTGCAGTTGCCGCGACACCTCCAACCCGTCGAAGATCTGGAAATAGGCCTCGCGCGCCTGGGGCAGGGCGCTCTCGATGGCCGGTAAATCCT
>CBDTZM010000307.1:0-3702 GCA_965364915.1 uncultured Pseudomonadales bacterium
GGTACGTAGTCGAAGGTCGCGCCGCCGTTTACCGAAAACTCGACGCTGTCGGTGGTGCTGGCGAGCGATGTAAACGTGTAAGTCAACCCAGATAGCGTACCGGTGATACCACCGTCGATGAACTCGAAAGGTTCGCCCAGCCCGTCCAAGTCTCCGACGAAGAGTTCCACGTCACTCGGCAAATCGTCGACAAAGAACACCTGATCGGGGTTGGTAGGCCCGAGATTGGTGACGTCGATGAGATAATCGAGAACGGCCCCTGGAATGGATTTTGGCTCGACCGTGCCGGTCACCGGATCCGATACCACGCCTACTTGTTTTTCTATCACGAGGCCGACGCCGAACGTCACTTGTGCGGTGGCGGCATCGTTAGTGAGATCGAGATCGATGATGTCGGAACTCGTAATGCCGGCGGCGTTCGTAAAGATTGTATCGAAGAGCACAATGGCGGTGGCTTCTACGTTCAACGACAACGAACTGGTCGCGCCGACGAGAGGAATCGACCAGTCGCCCGTTAGCGGATCGTAAGTCGTGCCGGTGGCGACGCTGTCGTCGCTCACGTAGGTGAGACCTGCCGCCAACAGATCGTCGTTGACGACGATGTTCGTCGCATCGTTATCGCTTGGGTTCGTCACCGTCAGGGTATACGTGACGGGCAGGCCGCTGATGCCGGTGGCCGCGCTCGGCACCTTCGTCAACGACAGATCGACGAAACGCAGTGCGTTGCTACCGGGGCCGTCCATGTTGTCGACCAACTGGTTTGGCAGGTTGGAACCGTTCGAAGATGCCACGTGGAACCCAATTGACTGCGGTCCCGAAAATCCCAGCGTGCCCCATGCAATCCAGGTTTCCATCTCGACGCCGCCGCTGCTGCCGCCAGTCGGCGTAGATAGGTCGAGGTCGGTGCTCGAGTTAGTGGATCCCGGCATGTCGTAGCCATCAGCCAGCTGACTGATCGGGTCTACGAGCGGATCACCGGTGGTGTCGTTGACCGCGTTGTAGCTCCAGAGCTTTCTCTCCGTTTGACGGTTGCTGCCGCGCCAGCGGATATTGAGCACGGGTTCGCCGTCTACCATGAACCCGTCGTCGTTGAGATCGAGGTAGAACCACCAGTCGTTGATGTTGGAAACGCTTGCGTATCTTTCTACATAGAAATAGAGATTGGTGGCGTCGTAGGTGAACGAGAATCTACGCAGGTCGCGCCCAGTCGCCTGCACCTGATAGTCAAGATCAGCGGGATCGATGCTGCCCTCGGCGTCGGTCGAGAACTGGCCCGGGTTATCAATGATCCCGACCCAGTCAGCCATGTTGCCGTCGATGACGATCGTCCGCGATATGATGGCGGCGAAAGACTGGCCGGCCAGAAGGGTTGTCGCGAGAATCATTCCCGACACGAACAACCGGGGCGTTTTGATCTGCATTGATCTCATATCAATAGGAAACCGCGTGCTCGGCAATAGACATTATCTTACGTTCTGCCCCCTCCAAATGTTTGATAGGTCACGGTTTTATCTACCCCGCTTTGGTGGACAATTTAGCATTGGATTTGGACTTCCCACGGTCTGATAGCCCGTGCCTTTTGGCGCGGGCGCGGGCGCTGCTCTGCATCTGTTGCCATTGCGAATGAGCGTGCACCAATGCCGGCTGCATTCATGAGATCAATGCGCTTCGCCAAAGATGTCGGCGGCGGCGCGCCCACCGCACTGACCGATGCCAACGACGCGGATGCAGGAGAATTCGACGACTCGCCGGGCGCCCGAACCCTCACCGTGGCTTGCGGCAGCTTGAGCCCGGGAGAAACTTGCACGGTGACCTACGACCTGGTGATCCAGCAGCCGCGTTTTAGCTGTCGCCACCCTTATGAAAATCCGAATAGGGTCACTCATACCACGATTCCGGGTGAGTCTCTCGGTAGGCGGGACGTCCTTGGATGCGCGTGACGTAGTCCACGACCTTGGACGATGGCTTCTCCAGCCATTTGAACTGCATGGCGAAATCGAGCGTACCGCCGAACACCACGTCGGCCGCGGTGAATTGCCCGCCCAGTGCCCAGTCAGCTTCGGGCGTCATCGACTCTACGGTTGCCAGACAGCGCTCCATGTCGCCCCAACCCACGGATTGGGGTTTGTAGTCTTTGATCCCGAGCTGGGTGACCGAGAACATGGGTTCAAGCGTGGCTCCGGGAAAGAAAAGATAGCGGTAGTATCGAGCCCTATCGGTGGAGGTCGGAGACGGCGCTAGACCCTTATCGGGGAACTTGTCTGCTAGATAGGCGCAGATAGCGGCGGTCTCGGTTACGACCGCGTTGCCGTCGACGAGTGCGGGCACTTTGCCCATCGGGTTGATCGCCCGATACTCAGGTGTGTCGTTCTCGCCGTTCATGAAATCGACGACGATCTGCTCGTGCGGAACGTCGAGTTCCGTGAGCATCCAATGGGTTGTGACGCCTCGGCTCATCGGGTGGAAGTAGTGCTTCACTTTCGCGGCCTCCTGGGTTGATGTGCGACTGACGCCTGTGCGGCGACCTGTGCGGCTAAAGGATACACGCTAAAATATCCCGGGCATGAATGACCAAATGGAAACACCGGCGGTCTCGGACACCTCCGTTGCCTCGAATCCGGCAGACCCGTGGATGGACGGCTGGTGGTACACGCCTACGGTCCGGCTTGTCGTAGGGGGCGCGTTTTTCACCGGCGTGATGCTGTTCTACATCTCGGTCGCCGTGGATGGGGAGTACGGTGTCTTCCAATTCCTGGCCATTGGTCTCGTCGTCCTTGTGCCGCTGGAGCGTTTCATGCCCCGACACCGGATGGCGGTCTTGCGGCCCCAGCTACTCACCGATTTCCTGCACTTGACGGTGACATCTTTCCTTCAGCTCATGCCCCTGATTTTGGTGTTCGAGCTTCTCGGCGGTTTTCGATCCGACTCGTTGATGACCCTGGTGCAGTCGCAGCCTCAATGGCTGCAGATTGTTGAGGCCCTGTTCCTGACCGAATTCCTGATCTACTGGGCTCATCGGATAACCCACCAGGTACCGCTGCTATGGAAGTTCCATGCCGTACATCACTCGGTGGAGTATCTGGATTGGCTCGCCGGGGAACGGCGCCACCCGATCGATGGCATGTTTGTCGGCTTGTTTACCGGCATACCGCTCATGATCGCCGGGTTCGATCTGGTGGACTTGCTTGTCGTGGGGTTGTTCAACGGGCTGTGGGACATGACCATACATGCCAATCTCGGCTGGCGGCTCAAGTTCATGGACCGTATTTGGGTGACCACCGAGTACCACCACTGGCACCACTCTCAAGATCCGGTGGCGCGCGACCAGAACTACGCCGGCGCCTTACCCATCATGGATATCCTGTTCGGCACCTATTATCTGCCGAAGGATGTGCATCCTGGCCCATATGGCATTGATAGCCATATGCCGGATACCTATCTGGGGCAGCTCATCCAGCCCTTCCGTCCGCTGCAATATGAACTGGCCGACCCCGCTGCCGAACATCTGCGGTAGTGATTCCGTCTCGTCCCATGGCTACCATCGTGACAGGAACGTGACACCGATCTCACGGGGGGCGCCTGCCCGGGCCCGTTGGTTGTTGACGTGGAAGTAGCTCCTTGCTGCTGTGCGAACCTGTGCGCGTCTTCTAACCATAAGCGAGATCTTGCCCTGCTTTACCGCTCGATATCAGCGATTGTGTT
>CBDTZM010000308.1:0-3699 GCA_965364915.1 uncultured Pseudomonadales bacterium
GACCCGCGCAACCCGGCCGTCATCGCCGACAACGTCGGCGACAACGTCGGCGACGTGGCCGGCATGGGCGCGGACATCTTCGAGTCCTACTGCGGCGCCATGATTGCCACCATCGCCATCGCTTCGACGATGGCGGTGGCCGCCGTCGCAGGATTGGCGCCGGGGTTGTCCGAGGGCGATGGCCGAGCGGCGCTGATGTTCTTGCCGCTGGCCATGGCTTCCGCCGGACTGCTCTGTTCGATCATCGGTATCGGCATCGTGCGCACACGTTCGAGTTCCAGCCCAGCCTTGGCGCTACGCATCGGCATGATGGGCACGCCGCTCATCTTCATCCTGGCTTCTTACTTCGTCGTCGGCGAGCTCGGTGTGTCCAACAACGTCTGGTGGTCGGTGGTGTTCGGTGCCATCGGCGGCATGATCATCGGTCTCGTGACCGAGTACTACACCTCGTCCACCCCGGTCGTCCGTATCGCCGAATCCGGCAAGACCGGCGCGGCTACGGTGATGATCACCGGCCTCGCGGTCGGCATGCAGTCCGTCACGATCCCAGTGTTGACGATCTGCGCCATCATCTTCGTCTCGACCGAACTCGCCGGACTCTACGGTGTCGGTGTCGCTGCGGTTGGTCTGCTCGCAACCGTGGGCATGACCATGGCCGTCGACGCCTACGGACCGATCGCCGACAACGCCGGTGGTATCGCCGAAATGGGCGGTTTGGGGGAAGAAACCCGCGCGATCACCGACTCTCTCGATGAACTCGGTAACACGACCGCCGCGATGGGCAAGGGCTTCGCGATCGGTGCAGCCGCGCTAGCGGCGCTGGCGATCATTGCCGCCTACGTCGAGACCGTTTCGTTTGCCAGGGGCGGCGAGTTCGTTTTACACCTTGCTGACCCACAGGTACTGATAGGACTCTTCATCGGTGGACTCGTGCCGTTCTTGATCGCCAGCATCACCATGACCGCGGTCGGTGATGCAGCGATGGAGATGATTGAGGAAATTCGCCGCCAGTTTCGCGAGATTCCCGGATTGCTGGAAGGCAACGCCGAGCCCGATACGGAAAAGTGTATCGACATCGCTACCTCGGCAGCGTTGAAACGCATGTTGCTGCCAGGCGTGATCGCGGTTGCGGTACCCCCGGTCGTGGGGTTCGGCATCGGCCCCGAGGCGCTGGGCGGCGCGCTCGGCGGCGGGTTGCTCGGCTGTGTGTTGTTGGCGCTGACCATGGCCAACGCCGGCGGTGCTTGGGACAACGCCAAAAAGTACGTCGAGAAAGGCAACCTCGGCGGCAAGGGCTCAGACGTTCATACGGCGACGGTGGTGGGAGATACCGTCGGCGATCCGTTCAAGGATACGTCCGGACCCAGCATGAACATCCTGATCAACGTCATGGCCATCGTGTCGTTGGTGATCGCCCCGTTGTTGGTCTGAGGGGATTGGGTCAGGTCCAATTTCGGATCTGGCCCCGCATTCGCCGCATCCGCACGTCAGACCTTGAACGGTTTCAGTTTCTTCGCGACGAGTTGATTCTTCAGCTTCACGTACTGCGGCAACCCATCGGCATAAGGCGGGTAGTCCTCTCCCACAATTAGCGGTGCCAGATAACGCCTGGCCTGCGCCGTGATGCCGAAACCGTCCGCACTGATGTACCGCTTTGGCATCTTGCGTTCGACGTTGGCGACCTTCGACAACCGCACCTCGCCTACCTGCCAGCGATAGGGTTTGTCACTGGTACGAACCACGGTAGGCATAATCGCGTTTTTACCCGCCAACGCGAACTCGACGGCCGCCTTGCCCATCGCGTACGCCTGTTCGACGTCGGTTGCGGACGCGATGTGGCGCGCCGCGCGCTGCAGATAGTCGGCCACCGCCCAGTGGTATTTGAACCCAAGCTTGGATTTGACGAGGTTGGCGATCGTCGGCGCCACACCACCCAGTTGCGTATGTCCGAACGCATCCTGACTGCCGGCGTCGGCAACGAAAGTTCCGTCGGCATACCGCGCGCCTTCCGAAACGACAATCACGCAGTAGCCGCACCTTGCCACCGTGTCTTTGACCTTTTTCAAGAACTTGCGCGCAACGAACGGTACCTCGGGCAACAGGATGACGTGCGGCGGGTCGCCGGGCTTGTCTTGTGCCAGTGCGCCGGCTGCCGCTATCCATCCGGCATGCCTTCCCATGACCTCCAAAACAAATACCTTGGTCGACGTTGCGCACATCGAAGCAACATCCAAGGCGGCTTCGCGGGTTGAGATTGCAACGTATTTGGCGACCGAACCGAAACCCGGACTGCAGTCCGTGAAAGGCAAATCGTTGTCGACCGTTTTGGGGATGCCGATGCACGTAACCGGATAGCCTAGTCTGGCCCCAAGCTCCGATACCTTGTGCGCCGTATCTTGCGAGTCGCCGCCGCCGTTATAGAAAAAGTAGCGAATGTCGTGTGCGGCGAATACCTCCATCAAGCGTCGATACTCGCGTTCGTTGTCTTCAAACGAACGCAATTTGTAGCGGCAGGAACCGAACGCGCCGCTCGGCGTAAACCGCAATCCCGCAATCGACCTGGCACTCTCGAGACTGGTGTCGATCAGTTCTTCGGTCAGTGCACCGATGATGCCATGGCGACCTGCGTAGACTTTACCGATTTTGTTCCGGTGGCGACGTGCGGTTTCGATGACGCCGCAAGCGCTGGCATTGATCACAGCCGTTACCCCGCCCGATTGCGCGTAGAACGCATTGGGTTTCGCCATTGCAAACTTCCTTTGGTCTTCTTGAACGGATGAGTTGGCGCAACATTGTAGTGATGACGTCGCCAAGTGCGACAAATAATGAGGAAAAACCTATCATCAACGCATGAAGACGGTCTTTAAACTGTTCTGGCACATCTGTCTGATGCGCCAGAGTCCGGAGTACGTTCCCACCTATCCCTGGTTCGTGTCCCTCGTCATCGCGACCAACGTCATCGCGAGCATCGCGCTTGCGGTGACCTTAGGCGGGACGGATGCGGTACTGACCGCGGCTACCAGCATCATCGTCAGCCAGTCGGTTACGGCGGTATTGGTCTGGCTCGCTTGCACGTTGCGCGAAGTGCCACAGCGATTCACCTCGGCCATTACCGCAATTTTCGGCTGCGACCTGATCGTCACCGCAATCTTCGCGGTGACCCTGCCGATTACCCAATTACTGAATCCCGCGCTCAATGCCTATACCTATCTTGGCTTCGTGTTGTGGTCGATGTGGGTAGTCGGCTTCATCTTAAAAAGCGTGCTGAACGTTCATCTGGCGCTCGCCATCATCATCGCCTTCGCCACGGTGTTGCTGAGCACGTCTGTCAGCCAAATTGCCGTGGGCGCGTGAACGAGAAGCCATGAGAATCTACTTTCTCGGCATCGGCGGTACGTTGATGGGCAGCCTGGCGCAACTCGCCAAAGAAATGGGCTATGCGGTCTCAGGGTCGGACAACGCCTTGTATCCGCCGATGCGCGATCAACTCGCGCAGGCGGAGATAGACACGTTCGAGGGTTTCAACGCCAGCCAACTGAATCCAGAACCCGATCTCGTGGTCATCGGCAACGCAGCGCTTCCCAGAGGCAACGAGGCGGTCGAATACATCCTCAACAGCGGGCTGCGCTACATGTCCGGTGCCGAGTGGCTGGGTACGTACGTGTTGCCGGACCGCTGGGTGATTGCCGTGTCGGGTAC
>CBDTZM010000309.1:0-3697 GCA_965364915.1 uncultured Pseudomonadales bacterium
CGTCCCGTCCCATGCACCGATGCGCTAGAGTGGCGAGACCCAATTGCCGTCACCAAGCCGTTGCTCAAGATCATCATCGTCATTCTGCTCGTGGGCGTGCTCGCAAGCCTCGTCAGCGGATTGGCGTTTCTGTTCAAGGATTCAGACCTGCCGGGCTCCAAACGGGCCTTGCGCTCGTTGGGGGTTCGCGTGACGTTGGCCGCCGCCCTGCTCGCCACCATCTTTTACGGCTTCATGACCGGCGAACTGAAGATGGGGCAGAGCGCCCCTTGGCACGACCGTACGACCGACGGGCACCTCGAACCCGCGGAACTAAAACACGTAGACGAATAGAAACAAGACCACCCAAACGACATCCACGAAGTGCCAGTACCATGACGAGGCTTCGAAACCGAAACAGTCATCCGGTCGAAAGTGGCCTTTGAGGCCTCGAAACAGCTGCACCAACAGCATGAACGTACCGAGCGTGACGTGAAATCCGTGGAAGCCCGTCAGTAGGAAGAACGTCGACCCATAGATGCCACTCGACAACGTGAGCCCCAAATCTTGATAGGCGTGCAGATATTCCTCGACCTGCAGTATCAGAAACACGATGCCCAGGCCGACGGTCACCGCGAGCCACAAATTCATCTTGCCGCGAGCGCTGTTCTTGATGGCGGTGTGGGCGAAGTGCACGGTCACACTCGAGGTCAGCAAGATGACCGTATTCCAAAACGGCAGGTAGGTAAGCCAATTGCCGATACCGGGTGAGGCCATGCTCGCGCCCGGGTTGGTAAATCGGTCTGGATCGGGGTTGTTGACGACCGGCCACAGCGCCTCGAATTGCGGCCACAGATAGTCGCCGGTCAGACCCTTGTCGCCTTCGCCTCCGAGCCAGGCCACGGCAAGTACGCGTGCATACAGCAGGGCTCCGAAAAAAGCGGCGAAAAACATCACTTCGGAAAAAATGAACCAACCGATACCCCACACATACGAGCGTTTGACGCGGGCGTTCGGCAAGCCCGCTTGGTTCTCGCCGATCACCGTCGCAAACCAGCGATACAACACGACCGCGAAGATCAGCGCACCGGCATAGAACGCGACGAGGTTCGGTTCCTCGCCGGCCTTCAGATCGTTGAGCCAATTGCCGAGGCCGACCAGCAGCAGAAAAATCCCGAGCGCGATCCAGATCGGAAACCAGCTGTTGTGCGGTATGAAGTAGACGGCGTCGTGATCCGCGTCGGCCATGGTCGCTCCTAATATGCTCCCGCTGGATCGGCCACCTTGGCGCCGTTGGTCGCCACCGGGACGGATGCGGCGATGGCCGTCACATCGAACAAGGCGTAGCTCAGGTGGATGGATTCGATGTTCCTGGGCAGTTCGCTGCTGACGATGAAGCGCAGCTGCATTTCCAGGGTCTCACCGGGCTGCAGTGTCTGTTGTTCGAAGCAAAAGCACTCGGTTTTGTGGAAAAACGCCGTTGCTCGCATCGGCGCGACCGACGGCACCGCTTGCCCGACCATGACCCGCTCAGTCGGGTTTCTGACAAAGAATTTCACTAGCTTCGGCTGGCCCGGGTGCACGCGCACACCGCCTTTGTCCGACCAGAACGCCCAGGGCATGCCGTCGTTGGTGTTGGTGATGAAGTTGACCCTGACGAGCCGCGTTTTGTCGACCGTGCTGGGCTCGGCGCTGGTGTATTGGCCGCCGGTGCGCCCACCCAAACCGGTGACCTCGCAGAGCAGGTCATACAACGGCACGAGGG
The DNA here is from genome assembly GCA_965364915.1 of uncultured Pseudomonadales bacterium. GTDB lineage: Bacteria > Pseudomonadota > Gammaproteobacteria > Pseudomonadales > Azotimanducaceae > Azophilus. The sequence continues at coordinate 1,745 of CBDTZM010000309.1, forward strand.
CGAAGCCGAAACCAAACATAGCCACCACGATGATCGCCAACTTGGCGGCCGTTTTGCCGTGCGGTGATGTAACCGTCATGAATGCGCCTCAGCCTCGACCACCCTGGGTGGATGGGTGAAGCTGTGGTAGGGCGCAGGTGACGGAAGCGTCCACTCGAGCCCATGAGCGGCCTCCCACACGCGACTGCTCGCTTGCTCACCGCTCTTGATGGTCTTGATGAGGATGTACAAAAACAACACCTGCGAAAAACCGAAGATGTACGCACCGATGCTCGATAGCATGTTGAAGTCGGCAAACTGCAACGCGTAGTCGGGAACGCGTCTCGGCATGCCGGCCAACCCGGAAAAGTGCTGCGGGAAGAACGTGATGTTGACGCCGACGAACGACAACCAGAAGTGCAGCTTGCCGAGCCCCTCGTCGTACATCTTGCCGCACCACTTCGGCAGCCAGTAGTAGACGGCCGCTATGATCGAAAAAAGCGCGCCAGGTACCAACACGTAGTGAAAGTGGGCAACCACGAAGTAGGTGTCGTGGTATTGATAATCGGCCGGCGTGATCGCCAACATCAAGCCCGAAAAGCCGCCGATCGTAAACAGCACCACGAAGGCGAGGGCAAACAGCATGGGAGTCTCGAAGGTCATGGAGCCCCGCCACATTGTTGAAATCCAGTTGAATACCTTCACGCCGGTCGGCACGGCGATCAACATCGTCGCATACATGAAGAACAACTGTCCCGCCAAAGGCATGCCGATGGTGAACATGTGATGCGCCCATACGATGAACGATAGAAACGCGATACTCGCTGTCGCGTAAACCATCGAGTCATAGCCAAACAGGGGTTTCCGGCAAAACGTCGGAATGATCTGCGAGACGATGCCGAACGCCGGCAGGATCATGATGTAGACCTCGGGATGACCAAAGAACCAGAAAATGTGTTGGAACATCACCGGGTCGCCGCCGCCGGCCGCGCTGAAGAAGCTGGTCCCGAAATGAATATCGAAAAGCATCATCGTCACCGCCGCGGCTAGCACCGGCATCACGGCCAACAACAGATACGCGGTAATCAGCCACGTCCACACGAACAACGGCATGCGCATCAGCGTCATACCCGGCGCACGCATGTTGAGGATCGTGGCAATGATGTTGATGCTGCCCATGATCGAGGACGCACCCATCATGTGCACACCGAAGATGAAGAACGTCACCGAATCAGGCGCATAGGTCGTCGATAGCGGAGCGTAGAACGTCCATCCGAAATTGGGGCCACCGCCTTCCATGAACAACGTAGAGATCAACAACCCGAAGGCAAACGGCAGTATCCAGAACGACAGGTTGTTCATGCGCGGCAAGGCCATATCCGGCGCCCCCACCATCATCGGCAGCAGCCAGTTCGCAAGGCCCACGAAACCCGGCATGATCGCCCCAAAAACCATGATCAGACCATGGTTGGTCGTCATCTGATTGAAGAACTCGGGTTCCACGAATTGCAAACCGGGCTGGAACAGCTCGGCTCGAATCACCAGCGCCATGCTGCCGCCCACCAACAGCATCAAGAGACTGAACCAGAGGTACAGCGTACCGATGTCTTTGTGGTTGGTGGTGAAGAGCCAGCGCTTCAACCCCTTGTCCGGGCCATGGACCTCCTCGTGTTGCGCCTGATCGATGAAGGCGGCGGGGCTTTCGACGTCGCTCATGGCTGTTCCAAGTCGCTCATGGCTGTTCCATCAAGTCGCTCATGGCTGTTCCATCAAGTTGATGACGTCGCGGGGCTGCGTGATGTCACCCGCGTCGTTGCCGAAGGCATGACGCTCGTAGTGGACGACCGCGGCAAGTTCCCGGGCGTCGAGCTGACGACCGAAAGCCTGCATCGCGGTCCCGGGGATCCCTTCGTAGACCGTGCGCACGTGCGCGTCTCGAGGCCCGGTGGTCACCGGACCGGCGGCCAATGCCGG
>CBDTZM010000310.1:0-3697 GCA_965364915.1 uncultured Pseudomonadales bacterium
AAGGCCAGCCATCGATCGGTACCGCTGTTTCGGCGGCTTGTTTAGCTTTTTCGCGAACCGATTCCGGCAGCCCGTTCAAATACGGTCTACCGTCTGCGGCGGATTTGATGCGCGGCCATCCGTGACCTTCAGGACCGATCCCTCTGCCAGAGTCGCGTTGCATTCGAAACGAGGCTTCCACTTCCTCGTGCATGCCTTTGAGGACCGCGAACTGACCGCTGCCCGGTTGCAGCTGGTCGTTGAGGGCAACGCCGACCAATGCCGTGTAGCTGCCGAGTGAGATGGTCTTGTTCGGGTCTTGCCAAAGTTGGCCATCGTTCGTGCCGCGACGTTCGTCGTTTTCACCGAAATACTTGGCCGCGTCGATCGGCCGGCCGCGTATCGGTTCGATTTCATCGGCTCGGCTCGGTATCGCGCCGCTCCAGCTGCCGTCGACGTGAGGGCCCGGTCTGCCGCCTAACGTGTCGAAGGGTGGTGTCACCGCGACCTGCGAACTGATGACGTCCGGAAACGGCCCCATGAGGTTGCGCATGATCTCGGCAAGGGCGGTATCGTTGAACAAGCTGAGAACCGCTTCGTGTGTTGCGAGTTCGGGGGGCGCCAACAGCCGGCGTTCGTTTTTAGGCAACGTGGCGGTGATGACATCGCGCGCTTTTTGACTGATCTCGATTGGCACGGCGTTTTTGATCACGATGAAACCATCACCAAAGAACTGCTGTTGCTGTTCTTCGGTGAGCGTCGTGTTAGGCATCGTTCAGTCCTTCTTCGCCGTATAAAGTCGCGGGACCTCGACCTTCCGGTCCCAGGCGTCCTTTATCGCCGAAGTGGCCTTTGCCGGGTACGTGATTGATTTCGATTCGAATGCCGTCCGGATCTTCGAATAGAACCGAGTAGTAGCCGGGCGCGAACTCATCGCCCGCCTCGGGCGGATGGATGATCTTCGCGCCGAGCTGCACCGCGTGTGCGTGCACGGCGTCCACGTCTTCTTGCGAACGGGCTCTGAGACAAAAGTGGTGAAGCCCCGCTGTCAACTGATCGAAGGCTTTGTCGCGTTTGTCCGCGGGCGCCGCTCGGGCCAATAGTCCCGTGCGGCCGCCGATACAATAGACGGTCTCGTCATTGCGAATCAGGGTGTGCATACCCATGAAGTGACACAGCGACTCCCAGAACGGCAATCCGCGTTCCGGGTCGTTAATCGTAAATTGTATGTGGGCAACCCCGTTGATTTCGATGCTCACTGATTCCTCCTACACAGTCGGGGACCTACCAAAGATCGTACTTCTGTAACTCCGCGCGTCCGACCACCATGTGGTGAACCTCGTCCGGACCATCGGCGAAGCGCAAGTGACGTAAATCCGTGTACATGGCGGCGAGCGGTGACCACTGCGATATCCCCATTGCACCATGCATCTGGATCGCCTGATCGATGATCAGGCACACCTTCTCAGGCACCATGGCTTTTACGGCGCTCACGTAGATCCTGGCTTCTTTGTTGCCTAGCACGTCCATCGCCTTTGCCGCTTGCAGTACGGATAGTTTCATGGCGTTGATTTCGATGCGTGCTCTAGAGATCACTTCGAGATTCTTGCCGAGCTTGGCAATCGGTTTGCCGAAGGCGACGCGAGAACCGGCGCGTGTGACCATGAGTTCCAGGGCTTTCTCGGCCTTGCCGACCGATCGCATACAGTGGTGAATGCGCCCGGGACCGAGGCGAACCTGCGAAATCTCGAACCCTCGACCTTCGCCGAGCAAAAGATTCTCCTTGGGCACGCGCACATTGTTGAATCTGATGTGCATATGCCCGCGCGGTGCATGGTCGTGACCGAAGACTTGCATGCCCTCTAGGATTTCGACGCCGGGGGTGTCTTTCGGAACCAGAATTTGCGATTGCTGTTTGCTCGGTGCCGCCTCGGGACTGGTTTTGACCATCGTGATCATGATCTTGCAGCGAGGATCACCGGCGCCGGAAATGTAGAACTTCTCGCCGTTGATGACCCATTCGTCGCCATCGAGCACCGCGCTCGTGCTGATGTTTTTTGCATCCGACGAAGGCAGGCCCGGTTCGGTCATGGCGTAGGCCGAGCGGATCTCGCCAGCCAACAGGGGTTTCAACCATTGTTCTTTCTGTTGTTCGGTGCCGACGCGCTCCAGCACTTCCATGTTGCCCGTATCGGGTGCGCTGCAATTCAGGGTTTCCGACGCCAGAGCGTACTTGCCCAGTTCGGCGGCAATGTAGGCATAGTCTAGATTGCTCAGTCCCTCTCCCAATTCGGAGTCGGGTAGAAAGAAGTTCCATAGCCCGGACTGCTTGGCTTTCGCTTTCGCCCCATCGAGCAGTTCAAGCTGGCGCGGGTGCCATGACCAGCGATCTTCCTTCTGCTTCTCGAGCGCGGCAAATTCTTCGGTGATGGGTTCGACGTTGTCCTTGATGTGTTTTAGGACGGCGTCCATCAGAGGTTGTGCTTCCTCTGACATCGCCAGGTTGAATAGATCGCTATCTGCGTCGGACATTTACGTTCACCTTTGTTTTCATAAGAGCTGTCTGAAGTTGTCGTTGTTACCTGCCGGCCGGCCATCATAATGGCTCGGCGCGAGTTTTACCCTCATTGGTTGAGCCCCTTTCCGCGTATACATTCGCGCACTAGTCGGCTAGATTCGCGCATTCCGCCCATCAATCGACTAGCGAGCGACCATGCTGCAACGTGCGCCACTGAGGCTCTTTGTCATCTGCGTTCTAGCGGCCGGGTTCGCGCAGCCAACGCTTGCGCAGGGCGACGCACCCTTCGGCGAATGGCGTCACCACGGCGGCGATCTCGCCTCCTCCAAGTACTCGCCGCTCAGCCAGATCGATGGGAGCAACTTCGCAGAGTTGCAGGTGGCTTGGCGTTGGGAGTCTGCCGACGGTCGGCTCGAGGATGATTCGGTCTACTACACCGGTCACTACCGCGCCACACCGTTGATGATCGGTGGACGCATCTACGCCGCCACGTCCCACGGACAGGTCGCGGCACTGGACGCCGGAACTGGCGCTGAGCTCTGGGTCTACGACCCTCGGAGCTACGCGCGGGGTAAACCTAATTTTCAACCGCTGCAGACGCGCGGCATCGAATATTGGACCGACGGGACCGAAGCACGCATCTTCCTGGCGACGCTCGGCAAGCAGTTGGTTTCGATAGACGTTGCCACCGGGCGCCCCGATCGTACTTTCGGCAAGGACGGCATTGTGGAGTTGTCCGGCGATCTCGGTAGGAGCGATTTCGACGCTGAGAACATCACCCACGGCGCGCCGCCGATCGTGGTCGGCAACACGGTCGTCGTCGGCTCCAAGGTTTTCGACTACACCAAGGCGAACAACAATCCGCCGGGCCACGTGCGTGGCTACGATGTCCGCACGGGCCGGTTGAAGTGGCGCTTTCACACGATACCGCAGGCGGGTGAACCGTTTGTCGAGACGTGGGAGAACGGTAGCTGGCAGGCAGGACGTGCTCACGCGGCATCGCCAATCTATGCCCATGCAGGGCCGAGTGATATCGAGAGCCTCGCCGACTAGAACGCTCAACTGGCGGCCGTACGGCCCGTTGCTGATCCATCCTACGGACGAGCACCGAGGCTACTGGATGACGGAATCGGCGCGGACGGCGCTGAACGATGCGGTGTTGGCTTTGATGTCGGACCTGATCCCCGCGTAATCGACGGT
>CBDTZM010000311.1:0-3680 GCA_965364915.1 uncultured Pseudomonadales bacterium
AAACGTGTTTCCGCCGGGGGTTTCAACCGGCCGGTAAGGGGTTCGCCCTGGCTGCGCGCGGATGGCAGGCTGACGGGTGCCAAGTTGTAGGTGCGCCCAACCGAGTCGACAAAGATGAGTACGTCGTTCGTGCGGCCACGAACCGACTGTCCGTGACGGTCGCCGCTACGGTAGTTGAGTTCCTCCGTGTCTGTCTCGTGGCCCTTCGCCGAGCGTACCCAACCTTTTTCCGACAACACCACGGTGATCGGCTCATTGGTGATCAGGTCTTCTTCACGGTAGGCCGACGCGTCGTGCACCTCACCGAACGACGAACGGCGCGGATCTCCGTAATTCTTGGCGTCCGCCAGCAACTCTTTCTTGATCAGGGTCTTGAGACGCGCTTTGGACTTGAGGATCTTTACGAGTTCGGCTTTCTCGCTATCCAGGGTGTCCTTTTCTTCCTCGAGTCTGCCTTCTTCGAGCTTGGCGAGTTGCCGCAGCCGCAAATCCAGGATGGCGTTGGCTTGTAGCTCGCTCAGCTTGAAACGCCGCATCAACTTTTGCTTGGGTTCGTCCTCCTCCCGGATAATCTTGATCACAGCGTCGAGATTTCGATACGCCGTCATCAGGCCATCGAGTAAATGCAGCCGCTCGTTGATCTTGTCGAGGCGGAAGGAAAGCCTGCGGGTCACCACCTGCTGACGCGACGTCAGCCACTCTTTCAATATCGCAACCAAGGGTTTGACCTGGGGACGCAGGTCGAGACCGATGACGTTCAAGTTCACACGATAGCTGCGTTCAAGATCGGTGGTGGCGAACAGATGACTCATCAAACGATCACAATCTACGCGGTTGGACCGTGGGATGAGCACCAGACGCGTGGGATTTTCATGATCCGACTCGTCTCGGAGGTCCGACAGCATCGGGAGTTTTTTGGCGTGCATTTGTTGGGCGATCTGCTCGAGCACTTTGCCCGGCGAAACCTGGTACGGCAGCGCAGTGACGACGATCTCGTCGTTTTCCTTCGTGTACAACGCCCGCGCTTTGATGCTGCCACGCCCTGTTTCGTATACCTGGCGGATTTCGGCCGGCGCGGTGATGATGGTCGCGTCCGACGGGTAGTCCGGACCCTTGATATGCGTCATGACGTCGCGCAGGGTCGCCCTCGGACGTTCCAACAAGTGAATACACGCGCTTACCACTTCGTTCAAGTTGTGCGGCGGGATATCGGTCGCCATGCCTACCGCAATGCCGGCACCCCCGTTCAATAGCAGCATCGGCACTCTGGCGGGCAACCGTACCGGCTCGTCCAACGAGCCGTCGAAATTCGGGACAAATTCGACCGTTCCCAGCCTCGATTCCGATAGCAACAACTCGGCGTATTTGGACAGACGCGCTTCGGTATAGCGCATCGCCGCAAACGATTTCGGGTCGTCCGGCGCGCCCCAGTTGCCTTGTCCGTCGACCAAGGGGTAGCGGAACGAAAACGGCTGGGCCATGAGCACCATCGCCTCATAGCAGGCGCTATCCCCGTGGGGGTGAAATTTCCCTAACACATCGCCGACCGTGCGAGCAGACTTTGTAAACTTGGCGTTATTGTCTAGGCCCAACTCGCGCATCGCGTAGATGATGCGTCGTTGCACCGGTTTCAAGCCATCGGCTATGTGCGGCAACGCGCGATCGTTGATGACGTACATCGAGTACTCGAGGTACGCACGCTCCGTATAGGTACGCAGCGGTAAGGTTTCCATCTCACTCGTCTCAATTGCCATCGAGCTCTCTCAAACTGTTTGTTGGGTTTAAGTTATTGGGACTTAAGCGATACTGACTTGGTGACCTTTGTTCTCTATCCAGTCGCGCCGATCGGCGGCGCGTTTTTTTGCGAGCAACATATCCATCATCTCGTCGGTCTTTTTCGGCGAATCTAGAGTCAGCTGCACTAAGCGACGGGTCTCCGGATCCATGGTGGTTTCTCGCAACTGCATCGGATTCATCTCGCCTAGCCCCTTGAACCGTTGCACGATCACGTTACCGCGCTTGTTTTCCGCCGCGATCCGGTCCAGATGGCCTTCCTTTTCGGCTTCGTCGAGCGCGTAGAACACCTCTTTCCCAACATCGACCCGGTACAGTGGCGGCATCGCAATACACACGTGACCCGCTTCGACGAGCGGCCGGAAGTGACGCAAGAACAACGCGCACAACAGCGTCGCGATGTGCGCGCCATCGGAGTCTGCGTCGGCGAGCACGCAAATCTTGCTGTAACGCAGGCCAGACAGATCGTTCGATCCGGGGTCGACCCCGACCGCCACCGCGATGTCGTGCACTTCTTGGGAGTCGAGCACCTGACTCGCATCGACCTCCCACGTGTTCAAGATCTTGCCCCTGAGCGGCATGACCGCTTGAAACTCACGATCGCGCGCTTGCTTCGCCGACCCACCGGCAGAGTCGCCTTCGACCAAGAACAGCTCGGCGCGCTCGGCGTCCGGGACGGCGCAATCGGCAAGCTTGCCAGGCAGTGCCGGACCGCTGGTGATTTTCTTTCGCGCAACCTTTTTCGATGCTTGAACCCGCCGTTGCGCGTTCGCAATCACCAACTCAGCAATCCGTTCACCGTCTTGAGGATGCTCGTTCAACCAAAGGCTGAAAGCGTCTTTGGCGACACCGCCGATGAACACCGAAGAGTTGCGCGACGACAACCGCTCCTTGGTCTGGCCGGAGAATTGTGGATCGGCCAGCTTCGCGGACAACACGTAACTGCACTGATCCCACAAATCGTCCCCGGTCAGCTTAACGCCGCGCGGCAGTAGATCACGGAACTCACAGAATTCTTTCAGTGCTTCGACGAGACCGCTGCGCAATCCGCTGACATGGGTGCCGCCTTGAGGCGTCGGTATCAGATTGACATATGCCTCGGTGACCAGTTCGCCGCCGTCGACCACCCATTGCAGTGCCCAGTCGACGCCCTCCTGATTGCCTTTCGCACTGTGGGTGAACGGTTGCGCCGGGATCGTTTCCGCTCCATTCAGGGCCTCGTCCAGGTAGCCGACGAGACCGTCCTCAAACAACCAACTCTCCGATTCCTTCTTCTTGCCTTCGATCGTCAAGCTGACGCGTAGCCCCGGACACAGAACCGCTTTGGCGCGCAGTAAATGCTTCAGTTTCGCCGGCGCAATGTTGGGCGAGTCGAAATAGCTAGCGTCGGGCAAGAAATGCACGCGAGTACCCGTGTTGCGCTTACCTACGGTGCCAACGGCGCGTAGCTTGCCCGTCGGCTTGCCTTTTTTGTACTTCTGCCGGTATAACTTGCCGTCGCGTTTGACTTCCACCTCCAGCCGGGCCGACAGCGCGTTGACAACCGAGACGCCGACCCCGTGCAACCCACCCGAGTAGCTGTAGTGCTCGTTGTCGAATTTCGCCCCGGAGTGCAACTTCGTCAGAATCAGTTCGACGCCTGTCATCTTGTGTTGCGGATGGTTGTCTACGGGCATGCCGCGCCCATCGTCGATCACTTCTATCGAGCCGTCCTTCAGCAAAGTCACCTCGATTTCGCGCGCAAAACCCGCAAGCGCTTCATCCACGCTGTTGTCTACCACCTCTTGGACGAGGTGGTTGGGCCGGGTGGTGTCCGTGTACATGCCCGGGCGTCTGCGTACGGGCTCGAGCCCGGACAACACCTGTAGAGATTGTGCCGAGTACTT
>CBDTZM010000312.1:0-3672 GCA_965364915.1 uncultured Pseudomonadales bacterium
CGGCTCGTCCGGGAAACAAATTTCCCCGCACAGGGTTGCCCTAGGATTGTCGGAACTGGCATGCTGACATCGATATCGGGAGGACGGCATGACGGACAGACAGATCAAAAGCGGCGCGGCAAAGATCGATTGCCCCAAGGTAGACGACCCCGCGTTCGTGCGCCCAAGGCCGCTACACGAGGCAACCGTCGCAATCGTCACATCGGCTTCGTTGCACCACGCGACGGACGACGACTTTGCACCCGTCGATACGGGTTTCCGGGTGTTGGAGCGCGCGCGTCGCGACATCGTGGTTGGGCACTGGAGTCCGAACTTCGACGCTGCCGGGGTCGCCGCCGATTTGAACGTGGTGTTTCCGATCGATCGACTCGAAGAGCTGGCCGAACAGGGCACGATCGGCCGAGTCGCTGAAGGTCACCTGGCGTTTGCAGGCAATCAATTCGATCTGACCGGAATACGGTTGGACGGCGGTCCGGCAGGTGCGGCATTCCTGAAGAAAAACGACGTTGACGTTGTCTTGTTGACACCTGTCTGACCCCTCTGCACGCGTACCGTGTGTACGCTGGCACATGTATTTGAAGCGGCAGGGATCGCGACCGTGACGATCGGCTCTATTCGCGCGCAGCTCTACAACTCGGCACCCCCGCGTGGGCTGTTTTGTGATTTCCCTTTGGGCCGCCCTCTGGGCAAACCTAACGACTCGGACTTTCAGCACCGCGTTCTAACGCATGCGTTCGGCTTGTTGGAGTCCGGTGAGCCAGTCCTGGAAGACTTTGCGGCGTCGATCGAAGACGATGTGTCGGAAGCACTGGTTTGTGCACTGCCGCCGCGTCACGACGCTGACGCCCACCCGGCGGTTGACGAGGCGCGGGGCTTGCGCGCCGCATACGACCGGGCGGTGGCGCAACATGGCAATCGCGCCGGGGCGGTGCGATTGTTGGACGCCGATGCGGTGCCCGAGGCGATCGAAGCGTTTGTTCGCGTAGCCGATGGCGTACCGTGGAAGGAAGCCGGCATTCCGGGGATACCGGCTCGAGTGGCACACGACGTTCGCGGGTACTACGAGATGGCCGCGATGGCAATCGCCGGGCACACGCCGGCCGCCTGGGCTGGCTACCGCTGGTTTCGCGACCAAACGCAGACGGGCCAAGTTGTTCTAGCAGCCCAAAAGGCAATGCGGGAGTCGGGCGCAAAGGAAAACCTCTGGCGGTTCTTAATGCCTCTCGATGCGAGCCAGTAAAATTGATCGAACACCTGCTCGCCTAGCCCGCGGGCAACAGTGTCGATCCAGCAACGGTCATTGTTCATGAGATACATCCAACGCGCTCGAACGTTCTGCGTTCTACTCCTGCTGCTCGGCCAGTGGGCGAACGCTGCTCAGGCACCCGGTACAGCGCCGACATTTACCGAGGCCCAGGCTGCGGACGGCAGCGAGGCCTATCAGCGGCACTGCGCAGCTTGCCATGGCGCAATGCTGGAAGGTGCTGGCGTCATCCCGCCGCTTGTCGGGACGCGTTTCGATCAATCGTGGCGCGGCAAATCCGCGGCTGTCCTTGCATTTCACATCCGTCGAATGCCGCCGGGCGCTGCGCAACAGCCAGGCTTAGACGACGAGACCTACGCAAACATCCTCGCATACCTATTGAGCACCAACGAATTCGAACCTGGCGATGAAGAACTGCCGCTGGATGTTGCGGCGCTCGACGGTCTCACCATTCCTGGTCGGGAAGGCGTCGAAGTCGACCCGGCCGTGCCCGTGGTCAAGTCGTCACGCCAGGTGGCACTCTTGAAAAACCTTCCCGATGTCACGGCAGCGATGCTCAAAGATCCCTCTTCAGGCGACTGGCTGCATTGGGGGCGCACGTACAACGGGCAGAGCCACAGTCCGCTGAAGCAAATCAGCAAGGCAACCGTAGCCCGGCTCGAGCCTGCGTGGCGCGCACCGTTGCTGCACGGCTCGAGTATGCCGATGCCGATCGTGCACCAGGGCGTCATGTTCCTGCACACCTTTCCCGATACCGTCCTTGCAATGGATGCCTCGAACGGCCAGGTTTTGTGGCGCTACAAGCGCGAGGGGTTAACCCAGTCGAACAAGAAAATGGGCCTTTCACTGCATGCAGACCGCATTTACGTGGCGACTTCCGACTTGCACGTAATTGCGCTGAACGCAGCGACCGGTGAACCGGTCTGGGATCACGAGATGGATCTTGGATCGTCCGACGGAGAGCCACGGCCGATTTTCGCACGAGGCGCGCCGTTGATCGCCGGCGACGTGGTCATTCAGGGCATCATGAGCTTCAGAGTCGCCAAGGGCGCCTACATCATTGCGATCAACAGACAGACCGGCAAGGAGGCGTGGCGATTCAACACGGTGGCCTGGCCGGGCCAACCGGGCGGCAATACGTGGAACGGCCTGCCGGTCGAGCAGCGTAACGGTGGTTCCGTCTGGCACCAGGGAACCTACGATCCCGAGTCCAACCTGGTCTATTTCGGCATCGCCCCGACCTACGACACGGCCCCGCTGCTGGTTCCTTCCGACGAAGAAGGCGTCACCAACGACGCGATGTATACCAACTGTACGGTCGCTTTGGACGCCGACACGGGCGAGCTGGTCTGGTACTTCCAGCACACGCAGAACGACCAATGGGATATGGATTGGGTATTCGAACGGACGATCGTCGAGTTACCCGCCAAGGATGGCGGCACCGTAAAAGCCGTGATGAACGTCGGCAAGAACGCGATGCTCGACGCGTTGGATGCCGCTACGGGTCAATTCCTATTCTCAGTGGATAGCGGTTTGCAAAACGTGATCACGGCGGTCGATCCTCACACAGGGGCGAAAACCATCGACCCATCCAAGATGCCGAATCCCGACACCGCCGTCGACATCTGCCCGATTCCTTTTGGCGCCCGGTCGTGGCCTCAGACCTCGTACAGTCCCAACACGAACTACGTGTACGTGCCGATCACCGAATCGTGCTTCCGTATGAGTGAAACGGGAAAAGGCGGCTTTCTGCTGACGACCGGCGTCGACTTTGGACCTGCGCCACAGCCGGATCTCGAAGACGGCATGATGGGTCGCCTGCAGGCGATCGACGTGGCGAATCGGACGCTTGCGTGGAACACCGATCAGACGACACCACCCTCCACGGGGATTCTGTCAACGGGGGGCGGGCTGGTCTTCTCCGGTGACATCGACCCCTCGCTCAAAGCCTTCGATGATGCGACCGGTGAGTTGTTGTGGCAGGCGCCGCTCGACGATTCGCCAAGCTCCAGCCTCATTACCTACATGGTCGGCGGGACGCAGTATGTGGTTGTCGTGGTTGGGATGACGAACAACCACGTGCGCGACATTACCAGGCATTACCGACAATGGAGTTCCACAACGGGCGCACCCGGGGATCAAGGGGGAGCTTCAATATGGGCGTTCGCGTTGCCGTGATCGGCGGTCTCAGAATGCTGCAGGCACTAACTACAAGCCGGCCCCCTCGCCTTTGGCGCTTTCACCAGTTTTAGGGCTGCTCGGCTTGTCACTTACCAGACTGTCCGGCGTGTCTCCCACAAACCGTAGCGTTGTAAAGCCAAAGAACATCTCATGCTTGGTCTGCAAGCCAAAGTGGACCGGCTTCGAGGGATCCGGGTTGCTTCGATTGCGCTCAGAGTTGTCCATCG
>CBDTZM010000313.1:0-3666 GCA_965364915.1 uncultured Pseudomonadales bacterium
GTCCTAGGCCCTTCCATCGCCGCCATTACCACCGGGGGGTTCGTGGTCGAGATGGTGTTCGCCATTCCGGGCCTCGGGCGCTTCTTCGTGCAAGCCGTACAACAACTCGATTACACCGTGATCATGGGAACGACCGTGTTCTACGGAGCATTCCTCGTCTTCATGGTGATCGTCGTCGACCTGCTCTACGGGCTGGTCGACCCACGGGTGCGGTTGGAATAGTCATGGCCGAACTCAGCATTACGCCTGCCCAATTCGAGCGCGCCACGATCAGCCGCGAGGTGCAAGGTATAACTCGTCCGTCATTGTCCTACTGGCAGGACGCGTGGATTCGCTTGAAGGCGAACCGGCGCGCACTGTTCTCGTTGTACCTCATCATCGGCCTTTTCATTTTCACGGTCGCAGGGCCTTCAATCTGGCGAGTCGATCCATCGGTCCAGGATTTGGATCAGATCAGTCAACCACCGGGGGCGGACCGACGCGCAACCATCGTCGAACCCTACGAGCCGTGGGATGGATCAACCGTGTTGCCGCTGACAACCGGATTGCGCCTGAGCGAGGCAGCCACCAATCAGTCCGTTCGCTTGTTGTGGGAGCCGATGGCGAACGGTGACGGCTATCGAATCTACCGCAATCTGTTCCCGATCGGCGAAGAGCGTGCCTTCGGGCTACCTCTGGCGGAGCAAACCGCGCTAAACACCACATTCGAAGATCGGTTGGACTTGAAACCACGAACCTATTTCTACACGGTCGTCGGACTCGACCAACAAGGCCGGTTGACGAACGACTACCAGACGCTGCAAGTGGAGGTCGAACGCGTCATCACGCTCGACGAGGCGATTGCCCAGGAATTAGTGCCGCAAGGTAGTGATCTACAACTCGGCGATAGCGTTGAGCTGCAACTGCATCCTTTCGGCACCGACTATCTCGGGCGCGACATGCTGGCCCGTTTGATGCAGGGCGCTAGAGTGTCGCTTTTCATCGGCATTTTCGCACCGTTCCTGTACATCTTGTTCGGCGTCGTCTACGGAGCCACAGCAGGATTTTTCGGCAAGATGGTCGACCAGTTGCTCATGCGTTTTTCCGATTTCGTCGTCGCACTGCCATTTCTATTGTTCATGATCCTCATTCGCGTGGCTTCCGGCGTACAAGCGGGAGAATCGGGTATTGCCCCATTGGTCATTGCTATGGTGCTGTTGAGCTGGCCGGCGACGGCGCGCCTAGTCCGCGGTCAAATTTTGCAGATTCGTGAAGAAGGCTACATCAGCGCATCGCGATTGTTGGGCGCTAAGACCAACTACCTGGTGCTCAGACATATGATTCCCAACACCATGGGCGTCATTCTGGTGACGTTGACGTTCGCGGTTCCAAGCGCGATCTTCACCGAAGCCTTCCTGTCGTTCATCGGCATGGGCGTCGCGCCGCCGACGCCTTCATGGGGCAGCATGTGCAACGAAGGCATTAAGACGATGTTGACCTACCCCCATGAACTGATTTTTCCATCACTGTTCATCAGCATCACGGTACTCGCCTTCAATATGCTCGGCGACGGCCTGCGCGACGCGTTAGACGCTCGAATGCGGAGCGCGGAATGAGCCCGCTCGCGCGCCTAGGAACGCAGAATGAGCCCGCTCGCGCGCTTGGGAGCGCCGAATGAGTCTTCTTACCGTCGACGACCTGCACGTCGAGTTCGACACCTACGGCGGCATCGTCAAAGCCGTGCGTGGCGTGAGTTTCAGCCTCGAACCCGGACAAACACTCGCTATCGTCGGCGAGTCGGGGTGCGGCAAATCGGTCACGGTGCAAAGCATGATGGGTTTGATCCCGATGCCGCCGGGGCGCATTACCAATGGCTCCGCCAAACTGCGCGGCAACGAAATATTGGGGCGCACGCAGATCGACGGCAAAGAGATCCGCGGCGCCGAGATCGGCATGATCTTCCAGGATCCCATGTCCAGCATGAACCCGACCATGAGCATCGGCGCACAGATCGCCGAAACCCTCGAGGTACACCGCGGCTACACCCGCCGTCAGGCGCTGGCGAGGGCCGTCGAACTCTTGGACATGACGCGTATACCCGAGGCTGAACAACGCGCCAAGCAATACCCGTTCGAGTTCTCGGGGGGCATGTTGCAGCGCTCGATGATCGCCATGGCCATCGCCTGCGAACCGGCGATACTGATTGCCGATGAGCCGACCACGGCGTTGGACGTCACCATACAGGCGCAGATTCTCGACCTGATGGGCGATCTACAACGCGAGACCGGCATGGCCATCATTCTCATCACCCACGATCTCGGCGTCGTGGCGCGGATGGCCGACGAGGTCGCGGTCATGTATGCGGGTCAGATCATTGAGAGCGGCGGGGTGGACGATGTGTTTTACCACTCGGCACACCCCTACACGCTGGGCTTAAAGGCGGCCATGCCGACTAACGATCCGGAGGCCGAACAGCACCTGACGCCGATCGACGGCAGTCCGCCGGATCTATTCCATCCCCCCGAGGGTTGCGCGTACTACGCGCGGTGTCCGTACGCCATGCGCGTGTGCGAACAAAACAACCCGAACGCTTTCGACCTTCATGAAACGCATTTCTCGCGTTGCTGGTTGCAGCACGAAAGTGCAGTCGACCGAGTCGAAGGACTGTTCTATCGAGACGCCGCGTCATGACCCTGTTGAGCGCGCAGCATGTCACCAAGCACTTCGATATGGGTCACGGCCGACACGTTCACGCGGTGGACGACGTAACACTTAACATTGAGGAACGAGAAATCGTCGGCCTGGTCGGCGAGTCCGGTTCCGGCAAATCGACCTTCGGCAAGACCATCGTCGGCTTGCATGAGAAAACCTCGGGCCAGATAACGTTCAAAGGCGAGGTGCTGCCCGACAAGTACAGGCCCAAGGACTTTCAACGCCTAGCCCCACACATGCAAATGATCTTCCAAGATCCCTACTCATCACTGAACCCACGCATGACCGTGGGCGAGATCATTGGCGAAGGCTTGAAGCTACACTCCGATCTTAACGCGCAAGCTGTTCGTGAGCGCGTCGCCGAGTGGCTGACGAAGGTCGGCTTGCAGCCCGATCACATGTCCCGCTACCCCCACGAGTTTTCCGGGGGTCAGCGACAGCGCATCGGCGTCGCACGGGCCTTGATCTTGGAACCCGAGTTCGTCGTGTGTGACGAACCGATCTCGGCGCTCGACGTTTCCGTGCAAGCACAAGTTGTGAATCTGTTGGACGAACTCAAGGACTCGATGGGATTGACGCTGCTATTCATCGCGCACGACTTGTCGATGGTGCGTTACGTCAGCGACCGCATGGCGGTGATGTATCTCGGTTCGCTGGTCGAGATCGGCAAGGCCGACGAAGTGTTCTTCCAACCCAAGCACCCCTACACGGAAGTGCTGATCGGATCGAACCCGGAACCGGATCCGAGGAGCGAACGCACGCGCGCGTCCACGACCATCAAGGGAGAAATTCCTTCGCCGGTCAACGTGCCGGCGGGCTGCCGGTTCGCCAGTCGGTGCACCAAGGTGATGGATGTGTGCCGGAATACGACGCCTGAGCTCATTGCACTAAGTGACGTCGACCGGCAGGTCGCCTGCCACCTGTACTCATAACGTGACAGGCCACCCGGAGCGGGCCTGTCACTTGTACTAGGCA
>CBDTZM010000314.1:0-3663 GCA_965364915.1 uncultured Pseudomonadales bacterium
TGAGCCGGGAAATCCGCGCGCTGCCGAACATCGAGTACAACGCACCTTGGTATCCGCGCGAGTTGCTCGCCGAGGTCATGCCTCACGAGGTATGGGAGACCCTATCCGAGCACGCGCAGCATATTTGCCGCTTCATCAAGACCAAGCCGGGCGAATGGCCGGCAGGTGCTGGCGTGATGCATCCCCTCGCCAGCCAACGCAAGCAAGCGGTCGAGCGCGGTCGGGGTTAGGCGGTTTACTGCGCGACTGTTTGATCAACACTCGGTTCGGTGGACGCGAAATGCGCGACCATGTCATCGACGAGCTTCGGCACCACGGCGGGCGGCAAGTTGTGGCCCATGCCGGGGTAGATGATGAGATGCGCGCCGCCGATCGTCTGCGCGGTGTGCTCGCCATGCGGCGGCGGCAGGAGTGGATCATCCGCTCCGTGTAACACTAGAGTCGGTGCCGTGATGGTCTTGACCGCGTCCGTGCGATCACCGGCCTGTATGATGGCCATCAACTGGCGAGGCATCGATTCCGGGTGGATGCCGAGTTCACGTAGCTGAGCCGCGGCATCGCCTTCGCTGCCACCTAGATCGAGAAGCTCCTGACCGGCATCGTCCTCAGCCGGCGGTAGATGCGGCGCCCCCGTCGTGGACATGATCGACACGAGTGTGGTGGTTCGATCGGGGTATTCGGTGGCGATGACCTGGGCGATCATGCCGCCCATCGAGGCGCCCACGATGTGCGCGTTGTCGATGTCGAGTACGTCCAGCACGGCAATGCCGTCCGCTGCCATGTCATGCAGCGTGTAGGGTGAGTCCATGTCGAAGCCGAGGGCGTTCTTCAACATCTGCCACCAAATGGTGGGTTCACCCAGTTCGTCGAGAAAGGATGATTCGCCGGTATCGCGATTGTCGAAAAGCACGACGCGATAGCCGGCGTCCACGAGCCGATTGACGATGTCGTCCCCCCACAGGCGGTGTGAGGCCGTCAATCCCATGATCATGAGTATCGGCGGCGCGTCAGGATCGCCGATGGTGGTATACGCGATGTCAATGCCGTTCAAGTGCGCGACCGTCATCGGTCGATCAATTTCGTAGCCGGCCGAGCCGGCGTTCGGTTCGGACTGAGCCCCGCTGGCGTCAAGAGTGGTGCCAATTGTCAGGGCGAGCGCTACCGCAACCGCCAATACTAGACTTCGTGCTTGCATTTCCATGTACCCCTTCCTAAATCCGGACCCAAATCCGGACCCAAATCTGGAGAGCATACACGTCGACGCTGCTTGTTTCTTGACATCATGTTTCGCTCGCGACACCCTTAACGGTTTGCCGGTCCAGAGTCCTCCAAATCCCCTCGCGCGCGCAAAGAAAATGAGTTGTCGTGCGCTGACCGGCGTTGCAACGGAGCAATAGATGGCACATGACTTAGTAGTTCGAGGCGGCACCGTCGCCGACGGTTCCGGCGTAGAGCCGGTTCGCGGCGATGTCGCCGTCGACGACGGCATCATCACGGCGGTCGGCCAGGTTGATGGCAAGGGCAAGCAGGAAATCGATGCCGAAGGCCATGTCGTAAGCCCTGGCTTTGTCGACCTCCATACGCATCTGGATGCGCAGATCGGTTGGGATCCGGCGTTGACGCCGGTCAGCTGGCACGGCGTCACTACCGCGTTGATGGGTAACTGCGGCGTCACGTTCGCGCCGTGCAAGCCGAGCGATCGGGAACTGCTGGCGGGCATGATGGAAACGGTCGAGGACATCCCGAAGCACGCCATCATGACCGGCTTACCGTGGACTTGGGAAGACTACAGCGAGTATTTGGATGCGCTCGAGACCATGCAGCCAGGTATCAACGTCGCTGGACTAGTGGGCCATTGTGCCGTGCGCTACTATGTTATGGGCGAACGAGCGGTCGAAGAACAGGCTACCGACGACGAACGCAAGCAGATGGCCGATATCGTTGGCAAGGCGATCGACGGCGGTGCGGCGGGTTTCTCTACCAACCGCTATGAGCCGCACAAGCTGCCTGATGGGCGCTCTATCCCCGGCACGTTCGCCGATCCTCAAGAACTGGTCGAAATTGCCAAGGCGGTGGGGCCGCGAAATGCCTTGATGCAAGCCGTAGGCGCCGACTTCGACGTGTTGAAGTCGATCGCCGACACGACCAAGGGGCGTATTCTGTTTAGCTATGGTACGGGTCCCGATGTTGGTTCCGGACGCGCGCAAGCCGCACGGCTCGACGAGCTTTGCAAAGGCCGCGACATCACGGCGATCACGCAAGTGCGCGGCTCCGGCTTCATGTTTGGACTGCAATCGGCGCTGCCGTTTCCGGGTGAGACATGGGATGCACTCAGGAAACTCGACCTGGCCGGCCGCCTCGCCGCGATCAACGATGCCGACACGGTTGCAAAGCTCGTTGAAGAAGGCAAAGCCGCAGAATTCCGCTATGGCTGGGACCAGGTTTTCTATCTTGGTAACGGCGAGACGCCAGACTATACGGCTCCACCTGAGGACAATGTGGAAGCGATGGGCAAGGCGGTGGGTGAGCATTGTGTAGAAACCTTCTTGAGGATTTCGCGAGAGAGCGACGGTAGGGGGCTTTTCAACTTACGCATGTTCAACCAGAGACTGGACGAGTTGGGTGCGCTATTCGAAAGCCCGAATATCTTTCCAAGCCTTGGCGACGCCGGCGCTCACGTGTCGCAGATCATGGACGCGGGTTGGTGTAGCTTCGTGCTGTCCTATTGGATGCGCGAGCAGGGGTTGTACAGCCTTGGCGAAGGCATCCGCCGCCTGACCTCCGGTCCGGCACGAGTTCTGGGCTTGAGCGACCGCGGCACGTTGGCCGCGGGTCAGCGCGCCGACATCAACGTATTCGACTTCGCGAAAGTGGCAGAGCGTCAACCGGAATTGGTACACGATTTTCCGGGCGGCGCGCCGCGCTACATACAACGTTCGCAAGGTTTCAAGGCCACCATCGTCAATGGCCAAGTCAACGTGCTGGGCGGCGAACATACCGGCATTCGCGCCGGAAAAGTGCTCCGACACCGACCCTAGTGTCATGCGGCGATCCCATGCGAGTATTGGATGGTGTGGCGCCGGATGCCACATCAGTAGACTAAACGTCGATAGGGAGTGCGATCGATGCAGATAGAAGACTGGCCTTCGGCGAAAACCACACCGGCCCTGTACCGGGAACTGAAAGAGCTGGATTTGCTGGAACACTTAGCTGAGCTCGAGGCGTTTGGCTACACGGTGTTGCCGCCCGACAAGGTCGGCCCGCCCGAACAGCACGAAGCGGTCAGACAGGCCGTCGTACGACTCGTTAGTGATCGTAAGCAGTGCGAGGTTGAGGATCTGGAGGCGATGTTCAGCGAAAGCCAGGAGCTCTTTCGGTTCGTGCTCTGGGACGATCCGATCTTCGAGAAGTTGGTGCTCAATCCTGCAGCCCTCGGCCTGATCCAATGGCTGGTTGGCACGGATTGCATTTTGAGCTTGTGCAACACCTGGATAAAGGGCAAGGGTTCTGCGCGCACCAGCATCCACGCGGACTGGGCCCAGTTCGACATGCCCTCCATGGCGGTAGAAACCTACGGTGCCAACTTCAACTACGTGTTGACCGATTACTCGAAGGAAGATGGTGGCTTGGCATTCGTTCCCGGCAGTCATCGTTGGCGGCGCC
>CBDTZM010000315.1:0-3651 GCA_965364915.1 uncultured Pseudomonadales bacterium
ACGATCAGTACCGGTTGTCCAGCGGTCTCCCACAGACGAAAGCAACCCGCGTTCGGCACCTCGTCGATGTGACTTGCGAGCAGCCACGATTTACGCCAAACATGCTGTTGTTCCAAGTCGTAGAAACGCTGATCGGTGTAACGGCCGCCAGGCAGGTCGGGCAAATTTGGGAAACCTTCCGGCGGAGCACGGCGCGTCGCCTCGTACTCCATGAGTTTGCGCAAGGTTGCGATTTCTTGTTCGTCCATCCTTATCACTGTATCACTGTAGGCTGATCCAAGCCGCTACGGCGGCGAGCTTGTCTTCCTTACGCCAGCTACCCGCCACTTCCGGCGTGAGTCCGGCGAGCGTTTTCATGATTTCGGCTTCCTTACATCGCAGCGTCTAGTAGGCTGCGTCGAATAGCGTTTTTTGGTCGATGGGTTTGACGACAACGCCCAGCGACTCCAGACATTGCGTTACGCAGGCCCTGACCGCCAAGCCCTCCGATATGTGAATCTGCGTGTGCGATGCCACGGCTTTGGCCAACGTCGGGGCGGCTTTACCGCGACCGGTCAAGACACCCGCATACCCGATCTGGATGCTCGCGTCGGCAAGCGTCGCAAAGAGCGCCTGCAGGTTGTTCAGGGTGATTGAGCGCTGTTTTTGTAACCCCCGCTCGACGACCGTGCCCGGGTCGTCGGGTATCGGCACCCGCGCGAGGCCGTCGAAACCCCCTGCGACGTGATACGGCTCCCGCGCCTCGCGGTCGGTAGGATCGGCTGTCTCGATGCGATCGGTCCGCAGAATGCGGGGTTTGGAGCCGTGCGCCACTACGACCGCGCTGGCGACCCAGCCCATATGGGCGGCAATGCCGATGGAAGCCGTGATCATGAAGCCCTTATCTCGGAATTGGGCGTCGTTGGCAATAGGTTTGCAGACGCGCCCTTAAGCTTGTACCGGCTCTGGCAGAGCAGTAGAATGCCGCGCTCCGCCGAAAACGCCCGGTTTTTGGGTGCCGGTGGGAAGGCAAGTGAGTGCGGCCGATAGATCCTACACAGCCTCGGTAGTAACCGCGGTGTCTAGGTGATGGATCGGCTTTTTGCTCGTGGAATTGACTGGAAAAAGGATCTTTATGGAGAGCACCTATTAAGAAAGGTGGGAGGCGAGTCGAACGATCCCTTCTAAACGATGAGATTGTGGCTCGAACCGTGAGATTGGTTGCTGCTGACGGTGGTCAGCGAGGGGTCGTCTCTCGGGATGAGGCTTTGGAAGAGGCTAAACGATCGGGGATGGATTTGGTGCTGATTGCGCCCGATGCCGAGCCACCGGTCGTCAAAGTCATGGACTACGGCAAGCATCTGTTCGAGGTCAAGAAGACCAAGGCGGCGCAACGCAAGAAACAGAAGCAAATCCAAGTCAAAGAAATGAAGTTCCGTCCAGGAACGGAAGAAGGCGATTATCAGGTCAAGCTACGCAACCTGATTCGCTTCTTAGAAGACGGAGACAAGGCGAAAGTGTCTCTTCGATTTCGCGGCCGAGAGGTTGTACATCCGGAAATTGGGATGCAGCTGATGACGCGCATCGAAGACGATCTTGCCGAATACGGGGCGGTGGAAACCGAACCGAAGTTCGAAGGTCGGCAAGTGATCATGGTCTTGGCTCCGAAAAGAAAGAAAAAATAGAAAAATAAACAACGGGTAGCACAGGAAAATTTTTCCGAGTGCACAACTTAAGCAATGCGTGGAGTAGGTAATGCCTAAGCTAAAAACCAATCGTGGTGCGGCGAAGCGATTTCGCCGTACAAGCACGGGTTTCAAACATCGTCGAACGAATAGAAACCATATCCTCACAAAGAAATCGCAGAAACGTAAGCGTCAGCTACGTGGTTTGGAGAGCGTCGCTGCAGCCGATGCCCCACGCTTGAGACGTATGCTGCCCAAAAAAGCTCGATAGGAGACGACAATGCCCAGAGCAAGAAGTAGTGTTGTTTCTCGAGCACGCCGTAAGAAGGTTCTAAAACAAGCGAAGGGTTACTACGGTGCCCGCAGCCGCACGTTCAAGGTGGCGAAGCAAGCCGTCATCAAGGCAGGCGAATACGCCTACCGCGATCGGCGCCAACGCAAACGCCAGTTTAGATCGTTGTGGATCGTGCGCATCAACGCTGCGGCACGTCAGCACGGCCTTTCCTATAGCCGCTTTATCGCCGGCCTCAAGGAGGCGGATATCGAAGTGGATCGACGTGTGTTGGCAGACCTTGCCATGCATGAAAAGGATACGTTCGGTGCCTTGGCAGAGAAAGCAAAGGCAGCGCTGGCCGCGTAATCAGCCTCGCGGCACAAGGTTAAGCTTCGATATTGTGTTAAACGCCTCCTGGGGGCCGGTAAGCCGGAACTTCCCTGGGGGCGCTTGCATGCACGAACTTGTGCAAAGTGCCAAAAATTGAACGGGAAGGGGGCTCATCAGTTTGGCCCCCTTTTTTGAGAGATGAATCGCATGGACATTGAGAGAGTCGTTAGCGAGGCACAAGCTGCTGTGAGCCAAGTCCAGGACGAGGCGGCATTGGACGAGGTTCGCGTTCGCTATCTTGGTAAGAAGGGCGAGCTGACAGCGTTGTTGAAGAGCCTCGGCAGTTTGGATGCAGAAGAGCGTCCGGTGGTGGGTGCTGCCATCAATACCGCTAAGGAACAGGTGCAAGCCCTAATAGCCACCCGCAAGGCGTCGTTGGGTGCAGAACAGCTTGCGGCCATCGTCGAGGCAGAAGCGGTCGACGTCACGTTGCCGGGAAGGCGTCCGGCAGTAGGCGGGTTGCATCCGGTGACCCAAGCACTGGCAAGAGCCGAAGAGATATTCGTCGGCGCCGGTTACGAGATTTTTGCCGGGCTCGAGGTCGAGGACGACTACCACAACTTCGAGGCGCTCAACATCCCCAAGCATCATCCCGCGCGGGCGATGCATGACACGTTCTACTTTCGCGATGGCATGCTTTTGCGAACGCATACTTCGCCTGCGCAAGTACGCGTCATGGAGAACCAGCAACCACCGATTCGCGTGATTTGCCCCGGGCGCGTGTACCGGCGCGACAACGACCTAACGCACACGCCGATGTTCCACCAGATCGAGGGTTTGGTTATCGATAGGGGCATCAGCTTTGCAGACTTGAAGGGCACAGTTACCGAGTTCGTGCAACGGTTCTTCGAGAAAGACCTGGAACTGCGTTTTCGTCCATCCTACTTTCCCTTCACCGAACCGTCCGCCGAAGTCGATGTGCAATGTGTGCATTGCCTCGGTAGCGGCTGCCGTGTGTGTAGCCAGACCGGGTGGCTCGAGATCATGGGTTGCGGACTGGTGCATCCCAACGCGCTCAAGATGTCGGGAATCGACTCCGAGGAGTATTCCGGCTTTGCGTTCGGTATGGGCGGTGACCGGCTAGCCATGCTGCTCTATCAGGTCGACGACTTGCGGCTGTTCTTCGAGAACGACCTCAGGTTCTTGCGCCAGTTCAACTAGGTTAGAACAGAATGAAGATCAACGAAGCATGGTTGCGTGAGTGGGTAGACCCCGACATCGACCGAACGACCTTGTTGGAACAGCTCACCATGGCCGGGCTCGAAGTTGAGAGCGTGCAAGGCGTGGGAGGCGATTGCACCGGTGTCGTGGTCGGCAAGGTGA
>CBDTZM010000316.1:0-3642 GCA_965364915.1 uncultured Pseudomonadales bacterium
CCGGCAGCGATGACGAGAAACGGGGACCAGTCGTTGGGCGTCGATGCTTCCGCCGGTTGTGGGCCGGAAGCCTCAGCGCCGGTTTGGCGTTTGCGATCTTCAGAGGTTGTCGCTACGACGGGGGTATTCGAATAGGCTGGCTGGGCCTCAGGTGTTGCGGCCACAGGCGAGTTCTCGCCAAAACACGCGGGAGCGCAGACGAGGAACAGTAACAATGTCAGCGCGGGCTTTTTCACAGTTCGGTTCAGTCCTCGACAGGGTTTCGGACCGTCTGCGAATAGTCTATTGATGGGGTGCACATGTTGCAGCGGGTCCGATGTATGAGATGTAATAAATGGGTAACAATCTGGCCACTCTTGTTGACGTTGTTGTTACCGGTGGTAACAGGTGCGGCCGAACCGCCGTGTGGGGCTCCGGAGTTCCGCCAGTTTGATTTCTGGATGGGCCAGTGGGAGGTGCGTCTTGCGGACGACCGTCTGGCGGGTAGCAATTCAATCGAGCGAACACAGCAAGGTTGCCTGCTCGTGGAAAACTGGACCAGCGCGCAAGGCGGCACGGGCACCAGTTTGAATTTCTACTCGCCCATCGCGGGGCGGTGGCGTCAGGTTTGGGTATCCCCCGGCGCTATCATCGACATCAGCGGCGGCTTGCGAGGGGCCGACATGGTGCTTGAAGGGTCGATTACCTATTCGGGCGCCGAGCAAGCGACCTATCCGTTTCGAGGCGCTTGGTCGCCGTTACCGGATGGTCGGGTCCGGCAGTTTTTCGAGGAAGCTAGACAACCGGGGGTCTGGCAGCCATGGTTCGAGGGCTTTTACACCCGAGCGGACCTCTAGAGGCAGCTATAACTACGTCTCAACTCCGTCTCGACAAAGCCGGTCGAGTCTGATTTCATTTCCGGTTCCGCTGCTCGCTTCGGGCAGCGCAGGCACAACGAGATTGGGGGACGACAAAAGCATCATGCCGATGATTCTCAACGAAGAGCAGAACATGCTCAAAGATAGCGCCAAGGATTTCTGTACCAACAGCGCGCCCATCGATCAACTGCGTAAGCTGAGAGACGACGACTCCGGCGATGGTTTCGACCGCGGTACTTGGACTGCGATGGTTGAACTCGGCTGGGCTGGAATCCCGTTTCCCGAAGAGCACGGTGGACTGGCGTTCGGTTACAAGGGTCTAGGCGTCGTGACCGAAGAAACCGGCCGTACGCTGACCGCAAGTCCGCTATTCAGTACGGTGTGGGTGTGCGGGACAGCCATCAATACCGGCGGCAGCGATGCGCTCAAGTCGGACCTGCTGCCGAAGATTGCGGCTGGTGAGTTGTTGATGGCGCTCGCGTTAGAAGAGTCGCATCGCCACAGTGCCTACGGTGTTGCGGCAACCGCAGAAACGTCGGGCGACGGGTACACGATCAATGGCAGCAAGACGTTTGTTTTGGATGGGCATGTCGCCGACAAACTCATCGTTGCGACCCGCACCAGCGGCAGTTCCGGCGATCGCGATGGCATTAGCCTGTTCATCGTCGATCGCAGCGCGGATGGTGTGGTCGTCACGCGCACCAAAATGGCGGACTCCCGCAATGCGGCAAACATCGAGTTCTCGAACGTTGTGGTCGCAAGCGATGCGTTGCTAGGTGAGTTGGACAAGGGTGCCGACGTCCTGGATCCGACACTGGATGTTGCGCGCATCGGCATTGCGGCGGAGATGCTGGGTGGTTTGCAGGAATGTTTTGAACGAACCATTGCGTATCTCAAAGAACGGGAACAGTTCGGAGTGCCCATTGGTTCCTTTCAAGCGTTGAAGCATCGGGCCGCCAACATGTTCTGCGAAGTAGAGCTCTCCAAATCGTGTGTATTGGAGGCGTTGACGGCGCTCGATGAAGCCCGTGATAGTGCTGAAGTTGCCAAGCTTGCCAGCCTCACCAAGGCCAAGGTTGGCGAAACGTACAACCTAGTGTCGCGTGAAGGCATTCAGATGCACGGCGGTATCGGTATGACCGATGAGTTCGACATTGGTTTCTTCATCAAACGCGCCGCGGTTTCGGAACAGACTTTCGGTGACGTCAACTATCACCGCAACCGCTACGGTGAGCTGGAAGGCTACTAACGGCGAATGCCTATGACATGGCCGACCTGGGGTGGTTTGGCCAAGCCCTCGTGAAGCCCCATTAGTGCGCCGAGCCGAGTTTGTACGGCATCCGGAAACGGTTTCGATTTACGCGCCTGCATGTCGACGTGCAGTGCGATCTGCTCGGACGTTGCGGCTAGATAGCCGTCCTCGGCGTGGTACATCTGTTCGAAGAAGTGCAACCGTTTCGTATCCCAGTCCAATAGCTGGAACGTGACTTTGACGGGGTCGTCGAGCACCAGTTCCTGCAGATAGTTCACGTGCACCTCGAGCGCGAAGCATGAGCCACCCTCGGTTTTTGCGTAATCGACACCGATACCGAGGTCGTCATACACATAGTCGACGCACTTGTCGAAAACCAAGCTGTAGAAGGCCATGTTCATGTGACCGTTGTAGTCGATCCAATCTTTGTTCACGTTCATCAACGGACAAACGATCGGTGACTCTTCGAGCAAGGCAGTGTTCCTCGCAACAGTGGTGACTACGAGTCTACCTTGACCGGGCGAGCCTTAGTACGGATGATCCGGGTCGTCCTCTTGTTGGAACGCAAGCAAGCGCCTGGCAGATTGGTGGCAAAGCCCCGTAAAAAGGAGGGTCGGCTACGCCGTCATTGGCGAGTCGCCGGCGAACTCAGAGAAGATCCCAAGCGCGCGACACCGCTATTGCGTGAGGCTGTCGTCAATGTGTGGCGGTCACGCGGGGGCGGGTTGTACGGTCTTGGCTACATCGTCGCCTTCTTGATCTTCGAGGTACAGTTTGTTCTCACCGAGGTTGGTGAGAGCCAAGGCCTGGTGGACTTCGTGTCCAGTCAGCTTATCGAATACCTGCTGCGGTTCGGGCTACAGTCGATCATCAATGTATTCTTAGCGTTGCTGTGGCCGTTGCACGTCATCGACGCGTTTGGCGTTTGGGGAATCGTTGCATTGATCGTTGCTTTCCTTGGTTTCGAACGTCTGCTGCGCCCGACTGTCGAGCGACACTTTCCAGAACTGAGAAAGCAAGGACTGAAAAAGACCCCCCAGGAACCTAAGCAATCTGCGTAGGCTTTAGTGAGATGTCTGCGATCCTGTCTCGGCGTACAAGCTCGATGGATTGCCTGGTAAGCTGCGTGGGTTGTAGGGTTTTTGGAATGATGCGTCAGTTTGCCGCGCAGTTGGTACGCTTTTTGATGGTGGGCGGGATATCGTTCCTCGTCGATGCGGGCGTGCTGTGGTTGCTCGTCTACCGATTCGATGTCGGCTACATTCCGGGGCGTCTCGTATCGGTGCTGTTGGCCATTTCGGTCGCGTTCGTCTTGAACGCCAAATTCACGTTTCTGGTGCGGGTGGCAGATGCCCGGTTTAGTCGTTACGTTGCCATTCAGGCGCTCGGGGCGACGTTGAACTTCAGCGTGTACTCGGTGTTGGTGTTGGCCGGGCCCCTGGCGGGACGACCGTTGTTCTCGTTGATGTGCGGTGCTGCCGTGGCGACCGTCAACAACTTTTTGTTCAGCCGCAAGTACGTCTACATTCCGCG
>CBDTZM010000317.1:0-3634 GCA_965364915.1 uncultured Pseudomonadales bacterium
CGTCTTCCAATAAAGAGCCTTCAGCGTCTTCCAATAAAGAGCCTTCAGCGTCTTCCAATAAAGAGCCTTCAGCGTCTTCTAATAAAGAGCCTTCAGCGTCCTTTGATAAGGAGCCTTCGACGTTTTCTTCGGCAACCTCCGCCGCGACTTCGTCGACCGCCTTCTCATCGGGTTTGTTCGTGGGCTCGTCCGCCATGTTTCCTGCTAATTGCCGTACCAGTGGCGCTATATGGGGACGCGGGGGCCGGTTTCAACCCCAATTTGCGACCCGGAGCGTTATGGATGTTTCAAGGCATCGCCTAGCATGCGCGCCGTCATGTCGACGACGGGAATGACCTTTTGGTAGGCCATGCGGGTGGGGCCTACGACGCCCAACACGCCCGCAACTCGACCATTTACCGTGTACGGCGACGCCACCAAGCTCAGCTCGTCGAGCACTCCATACCCCGTTTCTTCACCGATGAATAGTTGTATGCCGCGCGCATCCAGGCTTTGATCCAACAGATGCAGAACGCTGCCTTTGCGCGAGAAAGCCTCGAACAGGTTGCGTACCGTCTCGGTGTCCTCGCTCATGTCCAGCAGCCTCGACTCACCGGAAACGACAAAGGTATCGTGCTCGGCGGACGGCAGTTCGAATGCCTGGGTCGCCATATCGAGTGCTGCCTGCATGATGCTGTCCATGCGATCCTTGTCTCGCTGCATACTCTGCAGTAGCCCGTGGCGCACGCTAACCAGCGAAAGCCCACCGAACTCGCGGTTGATGAAGTTGGCCGCTTGGACCAGATCGGAATCTTCGTACTGCTGCTGGGTGTGAATGACCCGGTTCTGCACTTCCCGGTCGTTGAAGACCAGAATGACGAGCACGCGATCACCGTCCAAGTTCAGAAATTCAACGTGCCGCAACGCAGATTGGTCGCGCCGCGGCAGCGTCACCATGCAGGCCATCTTGGTCATGTGAGACAGCAAGTTGGACGCCATCTCGACCAATTCGGTCGGTGATAGGTCCGGGTTCAGTTGCTCCTCCAAACTATGCATGCCCGCTTCGTCGAGCGGCTCCATCGACAACAAACTGTCCACGAAAAAACGCAAGCCCTGGCTGGTCGGAACCTTGCCGGCGGAGGTGTGCGGTGACTTGACGAATCCGTGGCCTTCCAATTCGGCCATGATGTTACGCACCGTGGCCGCACTCACGCCGACATTGGGTTGCTCGGCAAGTGCCTTGGATGCCACTGGTTTGCCATCGTCGATATAGCTCTCGACCAACAATTTGAAGAGTTGCTGGGCTCGATCATCGACTTGATCGTTCGCTGTCATGATGGGCCGTACTACGCTCTCAACATCCAGTTCCAGTACTATGGATTTTTCTAAGGTCACGTCAAGACGTTGCTGAAACATCTAACCGTCCGCAATTTCGCTCTTGTGGAAGCCCTCGACATTCGCCTCAATGGTGGCCTGACGGTCGTGACCGGGGCCTCGGGCGCCGGCAAGTCAATCTTGCTCAACGCACTTGGGTTGGTGCTCGGCGAACGCGCGAGTACCGATCTCATTCGCCCCGGCACGGAGCGCGCCGAAGTCAACGCCGAGTTCGACCTAACCGCCAACGACGCCGCCATTCATTGGTTGAGCGAACAGGAACTCGGAGACATCGACCAACCGGAACGCTGTCTACTGCGCAGAGTGATCAATCAAGACGGCCGCTCCCGTGCGTTCATCAACGACACACCGGTAACCCTGCAAGTCATGCGTCAGTTGGCGGAGGGTCTGGTCGACATTCATGGACAGGATGAAAACCAACGCCTGGCCCGCAAAGACGTACAGCTCTCGCTACTGGACGCGTATGGGGTCGACGCCCAGGCCATCGAGTCCATGGCGGCGGCCTTTCGTGACTGGAAAGCGACACTCGCGAAAGCCGTCGAGCTTGAAACAAAGCTCACCAACATCGAGGATCGCGCGGCACTTTTGCGCTATCAGTTGGATG
The DNA here is from genome assembly GCA_965364915.1 of uncultured Pseudomonadales bacterium. Classification (GTDB taxonomy): domain Bacteria; phylum Pseudomonadota; class Gammaproteobacteria; order Pseudomonadales; family Azotimanducaceae; genus Azophilus. The sequence continues at coordinate 1,979 of CBDTZM010000317.1, forward strand.
AGTTGACCGACCTGAACTTGGCCGATGGCGAGTTCGAGACCCTCGATGCCGAATTCAAACGCGCGTCTCAGGCACATGCCATCCAGGAGGCGGTCACCATGGCGATCGGCGCGTTGGCCGAGTTGGACGTCGTCCGCCAGCATCAACGCGATTTAGCGGCTATCGACGATGACCATGCCAAACTCAACGCCGCACGCGACGCGCTGACAGCGGCCAGCGAGCTCAACGACGATGCGGTATACGAGCTCAGAGGCTATCTCGAAACGTTGGAGTTGGACCAAACCCGTCTCGCCGAATTGGAGGAGCGCTTGAATCTCGTCCACGAACTCGCTCGTAAACACCGGGTACCTTCGGAGGGCTTAAGCGCTCACCACCGGGCTCTCGACAACGAACTCGGCACTTTGAATGCCGATCAAGGTGAACTCGAAGCCTTGCAACTGGCGGCAGCCAACCACCGCCAGACCTTCGAACAGATCGCCGAGAGTATCGGCCAGCAGCGACGCCATGCGGCCGATGGGTTCGCATCCGAGGTGAGCGCATGCATCGGTTCGCTCGGCATCACCGGCGGCAGCTTGAGCGTGGATTTTCTGCCCGCCGACTCCGAACGCGGTCTCGAGGCCGTAGAATTCCTGATTGCGGCAAACCCCAAGTATCCGGCAGCAGCGCTCAGCAAAGTTGCCTCCGGCGGAGAACGTGCCCGCATCAGCCTCGCTATCCAAGTCGTGGCGGCGGAGAAGACGCGGCTGCCCTGTTTGGTTCTCGACGAGGCGGACATCGGTATCGGTGGCACAACGGCCGACGTCGTTGGGCGCTTGCTGCGCTCGCTGGGGACGCACACGCAGGTCATCTGCGTCACGCACGCTCCCCAGGTGGCCGCACTCGGCGACACGCATTTTCGGGTGGAGAAGGACTCGGAACAGGATACTCAGATTCACTTCCTGGACACCCCCGACCGTATCGAGGAGCTTGCCAGAATGCTGGCCGGCGCCGACGTCACCGACAAAACTCGCTCATACGCGCAAACATTGTTGGACGAGGCCAGCTCAAGAACGCTTCATTAGCGGCCATTTTGCCGCTAAGATGCGCGGCTCGCCCTGAAGCCTGACGATTGATGGTCATTCGAACTGCAGTCTTGCTAGCCACTTGTAGCGCTCTCGCCGCGTGCAGCTTGAGCATGCCAAAATTCAGTATTCCCCGCGTGTACAAGGCCACCGTGCAGCAGGGTAACGTCATAACCCAAGAGATGATCGATCAGTTGAAGCCTGGGATGACACGCAGTCAGGTCAGGTTCGTAATGGGCGATCCGGTGATTCGGAGCACCTTCGATGCGGACCGGTGGGACTATGTCTATACCATCGACATACCAGGCTTCTTCAACGAGAATCGCCGCGTCAGCTTGTATTTCGACCAGGATCTGCTGGCTTACTTTACCGGCGACTACGCCCCCACGGAACAACTCGCGCAAGCCGCCGAAGCCGCGACGGCCGAAGCCGCTGCTATCGACGACGACGCTGCTGCCACCGGCAACGCCGGCAACTAGTGTCCTGTCCGGTTAATTCGTTTAATTTCAGCGTGTCCTGCAAGGTTGCTGGCAAGGCGCCGGCTCGAAGGTAATACCTAGCGTTATTGGGTCGGACCTGCAAAGCAGGTCCGCGG
>CBDTZM010000318.1:0-3629 GCA_965364915.1 uncultured Pseudomonadales bacterium
GGTCAAGGCGCCGTCGATTGCCAAATTCGGGAGGGTGTTCCTCTTCGGTGCGGTGTTTCTCTACCCGCTGGTGTACTTCACCGAACCCGCCATGATCTGGATATTCGAACGCATCGAAGACCCGCGCTACGGCTCGCTTTTGGCGTCCGCGTTCTTGTTCGTCTTGCCAACCGCGATACTCGGCATGATTTCGCCCTACTCCGTACGACTTTTGGTGCAGACCACCGAGGAATCCGGCCAGGTCGCAGGACGCCTGTATTTCGTCTCGACGCTAGGCAGTGCGCTGGGCACACTGGGTACCAGTTTCTATCTCGTACTGTATTTCGAAGTGAATACGATATTGACGATCATGACGTGCGCGTTACTGGCAATGGGCGCCCTGGCGCTGTTGCTGGGGCGACGATGATGCGTCGAGTGATCAGTGCCGTCTTGTTGTGCGCAATCTCGATCGCGGTCAATGCCGAGCTCATTCATCGAGAGCGGTCGCTCTACCAGACGATACTAGTCAATAAGAACGGCTCCACCGTCTGTCTGCAGTTCAGCGTGCGCCGCGACCAACGCAACCAATCCTGCATAGACCAACGGCGGCCGAAGGAGATGGTGTTCACGTACACCAAGATGATGATGTCGGCACTGTTGCTGAACCCAAATCCAAAACGCGTCTTGATCGCCGGCCTTGGCGGCGGAACGCTACCAACGGCCTTGGCCGAATTGTTTCCGGAAGCGCAGATCGACATCGTCGAAATCGACCCCGCGGTCGTCGCGGTAGCCAAGCGCTTTTTCGGATTTGCCGAGACCGCAAAGCTCAAAGTCTTCACCCAGGATGCGCGGGTTTTCACCAAGCGCGCGCTCATCCGCAACGCAACCTACGACCTGATCATGTTGGATGCTTACAACGGTGACTACATCCCCGAACATCTGATGACGCGCGAATACCTCAACGAGACGAAATCGCTGCTCACCGACAACGGCATCATCGCTGCGAACACGTTCACCGTCAGCCGGCTATACGACCACGAATCGGCCACCTACTACGACGTGTTCGGCGAATTTTTCAACCTGCGCACAGCGCAGAGTTCCAACCGGGTCATTCTGACAAGCCAACAACCGCTACCCAACATCATGGTGCTCGGCCAACGCGCCAAGCAACTCGAGGACCGCCTCAGGCCCTTCGGAGTCAATATCCGCAACTATCCGAAACTCTTGTCGAGCAAGGTGGATTGGGACGACGATGTGCGCATACTCACCGACCAATATTCGCCGGTAAACCTGCTGCAGAGTCAGTAGTCCTAGGGAGCCTCTGACTCGGCTCGCGACCAGTACTCGTCCTTCAGAAGACGCTTGTACAACTTGCCGGTTGGGTGGCGCGGCAACTCCTCGCGAAAGTCTATGGATCTCGGACACTTGATACTCGAGAGCTGCGAGCGGCAATAGTCCATCAACTCCAGCTCCAGCAGCGGACCCGCGCTGGCCATGTCGGCAGGTTGCACGACGGCTTTGACTTCTTCACCGAACTCGTCGTTGGGTACGCCAAATACCGCTACGTCCGTGACCGCATCGTGAAGAATCAGAATGTTTTCGGCTTCCTGCGGATAGATGTTCACGCCTCCGGAAATGATCATGAAATGCTTGCGGTCGGTGAGGTAAAGGTAACCGTCCGCGTCGAGATAGCCAACGTCACCGAGCGTCGACCAACCTTCGGTGTGGCGCGAGTCCCGGGTTTTTGCAGCATCCTTGAAATACTCGAACTCTCCGCCGCCGCCGAAATAAACCGTCCCGGGCTCCCCCGTACCTAACTCGTTGCCCTCGTCGTCGCAGATGTGTATCTCGCAACCCAGCGGTCGCCCAACCGATCCGCGGTGGGCCAACCACTCCTCGGAATTGAGCTGCACGAAGCCGTTGCTTTCGGTACCGGCGTAGTACTCATAGATGACCGGTCCCCACCAATCGATCATCTGCGCCTTGACGGGCACGGGGCACGGAGCAGCCGCATGAATGGCGCACTGGAGCGTTGATACGTCGTATTTCAAGCGCACTTCCTCCGGCAACTTCAACATGCGAATGAACATCGTCGGTACCCACTGGCTGTGGGTAATCTTGTAGTCCTGTACGACCTGCAGCGCGAGTTCCGCCTCAAACTGCTCCATCACGACCACGGCTATGCCGTTGCGCAAACAGCTCATCGTGAATGCTAACGGTGCGGAGTGATATAGGGGTGCCGGTGAAAGATAGATCGATTCGTCTTTGAGGCCATACAGCGCCTCGAGCAGATTTGGCGCCTCGCTTTCTCCGTAGCTGGCTTCCGGCAGTGCCCGCTTGATGCCTTTGGGGAAGCCGGTCGTGCCGGACGAGTACAGCATCGTCGCACCCTCTTGTTCATCGTCGATCGGCGTGCTGGGTTGCCCTTCCAACGCGGATTCCCACGAGGCGAATCCATCGGCAACCCCGTCCAACATGTAGCAGGCTTTCAGCTCGTGCAGTGAATCGGCTAGAGGCTCCACGACCTCTTTGCATGCTAACGAGGTAATGAAAACTTCAGCCTCACAGTTTTCGACAATGTATTGGACTTCGGCTTGTTGCAGACGGTAACTGATCGTCGTGTAGTACAGACCCGAGCGTTGTGCGGCCCAACAAATCTGCAGAAATCGCGGGTGATTCTCCAACAGGATGGCGATGTGATCACCGCGCTCTAAGCCGAGTTTGCGGAATAGATGCGCCCCTTGGTTGGCAGCCTGTTCCAACTCCCGAAACGTAATGGTCTGCCCGCTACCCGCCATGACATAGGCAACTTTATTCGGTTCGCGCTCAGCGGTGACCCCAGGGTGCATACCTATTCCTTACACTAACTCGTTCTTGTCTAACTAAACTCAGGTTTAGGACGCTTGCTCCTCGTCGAGGTTCAACGACGCAGAATTCAAACAGAATCGCATACCGTCGGGCCCCGGGCCGTCGGGAAAAACGTGACCGAGATGCGCATCGCAAGCGGCGCACCGCACCTCGATACGGCGCATCCCCATACTGTCGTCCTCTGTAGTGACCACGACCTCATCGGAGATGGGCGCAGTGAAACTCGGCCAACCGCTGCCCGAATCGTATTTGCTCGTGGAATCGAAGAGCGGCGTGTCGCAGCACTTGCAATTGTAGACACCGGGCGTTTTGGTGTCCCAGTACACGCCGGTGAAAGCCTGTTCTGTGCCGGCGTTGCGAGTGATCTCGTACTCCGCGTCTGTGAGCGTCCCGCGCCATTCGTCGTCTGTTTTGGCCACCTTAACCATATTTGGCTCCCCTGATACTATTACGGCTGGTCTAATCGGCGTATTCGCGTAAGCAAAGTCTAACCAGGATGACGATGGAAACCCAACAGCCCGTAACGCCGCTGGTGCCCGGCAAGTCCCGGCTCATCAAGAAGTCGAGCAAACTCGACGACGTGTGTTACGACATTCGCGGGCCGGTGCTCGCCGAAGCCCATCGCCTGGAGGAAGAAGGCCATCGGGTTTTCAAGCTCAATATCGGCAATCCGGCACCTTTCGGATTCGATGCGCCCGAGGAGATTCTGCGCGACGTCGCCTCGACCACGGGCGGTTCCTCGGGTTCGCCCGTCATCGACATCGATGGAAGGGTCGTGGCGC
>CBDTZM010000319.1:0-3626 GCA_965364915.1 uncultured Pseudomonadales bacterium
CCCCTTAAGATTTGTACGGATACCTTATCTCAGTTGGGGAGAACACATGAAACGCTTTGTGGCGATGGGGCTTTTCTTGGTCGGCGCTAACAGTGCGCTTGCGGCGGACGCAATTGACTACGGCGATCCAGACACGTGGCTATGCCGTCCCGATCATCCCAACGCGTGCGCGGTGGGTCTGGATGCCACGGTCGTGAGGGCGAACGGTAGCGTGTCGGAAGCACCATACGTTGCAGACGCAGATCCTAGTATCGATTGTTTCTATGTCTACCCCACGGTCTCGAACGACCTGACCGGAAATTCGGATATGCAGGCCGGACCGGAGGAGATGCGGGTCATCCAGGCGCAGTTTGCCCGTTTTGGTGCCGCTTGCCGCACGTTCGCCCCGCTGTACCGTCAGGTGACGCTGACCGCGCTGCGCGCTCGCTTCAGCGGTGAACAGATCGACACCGATCGAGCGTTGGGTTACGGCGATGTGAAAGCCGCCTGGGACTACTACTTGGCAAACGACAATGATGGACGCGGCGTGGTGTTGATCGGTCATTCCCAAGGATCCGGCGTACTGACCGCGCTCATCGCACAGGAGATCGACGGCAAGCCGGTGCAATCGCGAATTGTGTCTGCAATGCTCATCGGTACCAGCAGCGTAGTGAATCCGCCGGGTGAAGACGTTGGCGGCACGTTCCAGAACATGCCGCTCTGTCGTACACCCGATCAGACCCAGTGCATCGTCACGTTTGCGTCGTTCCGCTCCACCATACCGCCGCCGGAGGGTTCGTTGTTCGGACGCATCCGCGAGGACGGCAGCGTACCCGCATGTAACAACCCAGCGAATCTTGCCGGTGGAAGCGCGGAGATGGACGCCTACCTTGCTGCTGGCGGCGAAAACATAGCCTCCGGTACCGATGCACGTCAGTGGGTCACGCCCGCGGTCGCGATCGACACACCATTCGTCAATCCGACAGGGCTGCTATCTGCAGAGTGCGTCAACGAAGGCGGGTTTGCCTATCTCGAGGTGACCGTCAACGGCGACCCGAACGACCCGCGCGCGGACGATATTGCCGGCGACGTGGTCATCGAAGGCCAAGTCAGCGCCGGGTGGGGGTTGCACTTGATCGACATGCACCTCGCGATGGGCGATCTGGTGAACCTGGTGCGCTCCCAAGGAGCCGCGCACCTCGCTCAATAGATTTTGAACAACCCGCATTGGCGGTTTTTGCTGCCATCCCTGGCGGGGCTGGTGGTGTTTCTGTTTCCCGTTTTCTTGGAAGACCAGCAGACTATCGTTTTCGGACTCATCACCGATTGGTCGCGAGAGCTGTTGTCGCCTTGGCTGTTCGAAGCCTTGCTGGTGCTGATGATGGTCGCAGGTCTGGGAAGCCTGAGCCTCAAGCTCTCCGGCAGACCGTTTCGGGAAGGGTCCATCGTTGCTGCCGCCTTTGATGCGAGTTGGCCGTGGGTGGCACTACGCTTGATCGGTCTTGTGGTTGGTGTAAGCGTCTACTTTCAGATCGGACCCAGCGTCGTCTACGCAGACAATACCGGCATCATGGTGATCAATGACATCGGTATCAGCCAGTTGATGATCTTTGTCATTGGTATTGGGCTCATGCCGCTGTTGACGGACTACGGGTTGCTGGAATTCGTCGGGGCACTGGCGCGCGAGGTGTTCAAAAAGCTGTTTCGTCTTCCGGGCCGCGCGGTAGTGGATACGATCGCCTCGATCGTAACGGCGTCGTCGGTGGGTTTGCTAGTCACGCTCTTCCAGTATGAGCGCGGATATTACAATGCGCGCCAAGCCAGCATCATCGCGTGTAATTTTTCTATCGTCTCTATTCCGTTTTGCCTGTTGATCGCCGATGTTGCGAATATCCAACACATGTTTTTCGGCTGGTACGTCTCTGTCGTCGGTGCTTGTCTCGTCTGCGCGGCGATCCTCGCGCGCACGCGTCCTCTCATTAACATCGAACCGAGCTATCTCGTCGAAGCCGCAATGATAGAAGACGAGGCGCCGGTGAACGTTCGAGCCGCGTACCGGGCAGCGCTTGCGCGCGCCAAACAGGCAGATGGCGTTCGCGGATACGTGGCAACGGCATGGAGTAACGTGGTTGCGACGACGTTTGGCGTGATCGGTCCGACCATGGCGCTGGCGACCGCCGCAGCAGTGGTGATTTTTCACACCCCCACTTTCGACTGGTTCGCCTATCCGCTAGCATGGCTGTTGCAGAGCCTAGGCGTTGCACAGGCACAGCTGATTGCACCCGGGTTCTTGGTCGGTTTCTTCGATCAGTTCATGCCGGCGCTCATCGCGGCCAATGTTGAAGAAGATTACTGGCGTTTCGTGCTCGGTGGGCTATCGGTCACCCAGCTCGTGTTTCTTTCTGAGTTCGGGATGCTCGTACTGCGCTCTAAGCTGCCCGTGGATCTCAAGATGCTGTTCATCGTTTTCGTTCAACGAACGCTGATAACAGGCCCCATTCTGATGTTGGCAGCGTGGTTGGTGGTCTGACGCGCCTACCTCGTTTGCAGCGGGTTGGCGCCGCGCCACGAGTCAACGTAATTGCCCATTGTCTTGAACTCGACATTGGCATGCGCCGCAATGTCGTCCAGCAATCGCTCGAGCATCAGCAGGCGGTGACCGCGGCCGATGACTTGTGGATGCATGGTCAGCGTAAACACGCCTTCACCCATCTTGTGGTACAGATAGTCGAAGTCGCCTCTCCAAACTTCGTAGACTCGACTGGGGTCGGCAAGGCCCGGGTTGATACCGCGGCGGCTGCGCGTGTGCTCGAAAAAAGGATGGTCGTCCAGCGACCAGGCGAACGGAATCTCGACGATGTCGATGCAATCGCCGAACACGAAGGGTTTGTCCACCGCGACCTGATCGCCGACTCGGCAATAGTACGGCGTGAAGTCGTCGGCCATCATGCTGCTGTCGTAGCGAAATCCGTGGTCCAACAGAAATGCCAACGTGTGCTCGCTGAAACTACCGGATGGACAGCGGTAGCCGGTTGGTGCGCTCCCGGTCATATCCGTCAACACGTCGATACCGCGTTCGAGGACGGCGAGCTCTTCGTCGCGCTCCATGTGCGAGGGATCTTCATGACAATACCCGTGGTGCCCGATCTCGTGGCCGTGCTCAAGCAGTGATTCGATGACGTTGGGGAATGCCTCCGCGGAATGACCGGGCACGAACCAGGTGCTCGGCATGTCGCGTTCTTGCAAGAGTCGAACGAGGCGTTGCGCCCCGACCTCCCCGAACTCGCCGCGCGACAGTGCATTTGGCGATTTGGTGCGGTAGCCGTATATCCATGACGACATCGCGTCGAAGTCGAACGATAGACAGACGGTGACGGTCATATCCGTTACTCGGACCTAGTGCCCCGGGACACTAAGCGGTGTTTGCTGATCTTCCACGCGCCATCGATGCGTTGCATGTCGGTTTCGTAGGTTGCCCACAACGTAAACGTGCTGCCGGCGGGTTCCTTCAGATAGTGCAGCGCTTGGACGTCGGTGCGCGTGTGGGCGGTATCGCCGTTCACGGTGGCAAGTTGTGGTCCGAGCATATGCTGCGTTGCATCGTATTGATCGAGCGCTTTCTTGACATACTCCAGCCAGGCGTCCGC
>CBDTZM010000320.1:0-3602 GCA_965364915.1 uncultured Pseudomonadales bacterium
CCGCACCGTGGCACTCGACCATCACGCCGTACTGCCGGGTCTCGTCAATGCCCACGGTCACGCCGCGATGAGCCTGCTGCGTGGAACGGCCGAGGACAAACCGCTGCAGGCCTGGCTCACCGACGACATCTGGCCGCTGGAAGCCGCGCACATGTCACCGGAATTCGTCCGCACCGGGACAGAACTCGCGCTGACTGAGATGATCAGCCACGGCACGACCTGTTTTGCCGATATGTATTTCTTTCCGGAGGTCGTCGCCAAATGCGCCAAACAGGCCGGCCTACGCGCACAGGTCGCTTTCCCTGTCATCAAATTCGCCAATGCCTGGTGCCAAGACACCGACGAGGGATTCCACAAAGGTCTCGCACTACACGACGACTTCCGCAACGACCCGCTCGTCAGCATCGCCTTCGGACCGCACTCCGCCTACACGGTGTCCGATGCCGATCTGGAAAAGACCTTGATGTTTGCGGAGGAGCTAGGGCTGTTGGTACAGATCCATCTACACGAGAACCAAGCCGAGGTTAGCGATGCGCACGAGCGCTTCGGCCACTCGTGGATAGATCACCTGCATCAGCGCGGCATGCTCGCGCCAAACCTGCAAGCCGTGCACATGACGCAGGTCACCGCAGCCGAGATCGAACTGGTTGCCGAACACAACGTGCATGTCGTGCACTGCCCGCATTCAAACCTCAAACTCGCAAGCGGCATCTGTCCGACCGAGGCCTTTGCGGCTGCCGGCGTGAACGTCGCCCTCGGGACCGACGGGGCCGCTTCCAACAACACGCTGGATCTGTTTGCCGAGGCACGTCTAGCGTCCCTGTTGGCCAAGCAGACGAACGACGACGCGACCGCCGGATCGTCTCGGCAGTGGTTGCATCGGGCAACGCTGGGCGGGGCGCAAGCGCTGGGCGTCGACGCCGAAACCGGCTCGCTGGTGGCGGGCAAGTCCGCCGACATCATCGCCGTAGACCTCGATCATGCGTCCTTGACCCCAATGTACGACCCGATATCGGCAATTGTGCACGGGGCGGCGGGTGCGTCGGTGAGCCACGTCTGGGTCGCCGGCCGGTGCCTCTATGCCGAGAAGACCTTCCAAACGTTGGACGTTGATGACCTCGGATCGAGGGTCCACGATTGGCAATCGCGGATTCGTGAAGGCATCAACCCATGAACGTCGACGCCGAAGAAATCGAAAAATTCGAAGCCCTTGCACACCGCTGGTGGGACCCGGAGGGCGACTTCAAACCGCTGCACGACATCAACCCTGCACGTCTGGCGTACGTCGTCGAGAAGGCCAACATCGACGGCGGGCCAATACTGGACGTCGGCTGTGGCGGCGGAATTCTCGCAGAGGCGCTTGCTGCACGTGGTGGTACGGTGACCGGCATCGACATGGCGGTAAGCCCCCTCGCCGTCGCCCGCCTACATGCCTTGGAAACCGGCGTCGACGTCGAATATCTGACGATGACTGCCGAAGCGCTCGCCGAACAACGCGCGAACAGCTTCGCGACCGTCACGTGCATGGAGTTGTTAGAGCACGTACCCGATTACCAATCGACGGTCAACGCCTGTAGCGAGATGGCGACGAGTGGCGCGGCGCTGTTCTTTTCCACGATAAATCGACACCCAAAGGCATACCTGCTGGCCGTGTTGGGGGCAGAATACGTGCTGAACCTTCTACCCCGGGGGACACACGACTATGCCAAGTTCATTCGACCCGCGGAGCTGGCTCGCGCAGCTCGACGAGCGGGCTTAGACGTCCAGGAAATCGTGGGCATGAAGTACAACCCGTTCTCGAGAATCTGCAAGCTCTCCAAAGACGTCGACGTCAATTACCTGCTCCATGCCACCAAACCTTGATTACCCGGAGCTAGATGCCGCCCGAAGGTTGTGGCGCTACGCACCCGAACCCGATTGCTTGACGGACAAGGTCATTCTCGTCACGGGGGCCGGCGACGGCATCGGCCGCGCTGCAGCGAAGACCTATGCGACCTTCGGCGCACACGTGGTATTGCTCGGCAAGACCCGCAACAAGCTCGAGACGGTTTTCGACTGGATCGTCGCCAACACCGAAACCAGACCGGTGATCGTCCCCTGCGATCTGCTGGGCGTGGATGAGACCACCGCTAGGGGTCTGCGTGAGGCCATCGAAAACGACTATGGCCGTCTCGATGGCTTGGTGCACAACGCATCCGTGTTGGGACCCAAGGTGCCGATCGAGCATTACCCACCCGAAGCTTGGCAGAGTGCGATGCAGGTCAACGCTTACGCACCGTTTCTGCTGACGCACACGTTGCTGCCTTTACTGCAGGGCAGTGCTGGTGCCTCCATCGTAATGACCTCATCGACCGTCGGACGCCAGGGGCGCGCCTACTGGGGCGCCTACGCCGTATCCAAGTTCGCGCTGGAGGGCCTCATGCAGGTGCTTGCCGATGAGCTCGAGCATGCCGGCCGCGTCCGCGTCAACAGCCTCAACCCTGGCGGTACGCGTACCGCGATGCGGCGCGCCGCCTACCCGTCGGAGGACCCCCAAAGCGTACCGTCGCCGGAGACGCATATGGATCTATATGTCTATTTGATGAGCGACGACTCGAGCGGGGTTACCGGACAAGCGTTCGACGCCCGAACCTGGAAGCGGCCGGGCTGAACCTTTTAGCCTGGCCGCTTGATTCGCTTGATCTCGAGCTCAGGGTACGGTATCAGCAACGACGGCTGTTTGCGTTCGCCGCGCCGCGGCTCGGGTCTAGCGTTGAGCGGTAACTTCAACAACGCGTAGAGAGTCTTGAGGTCGTCGCTGCCCAACTCAGTCAACTTGCCGCGCAGCAGGGTCGAAGGCAGCACGACCGGCCCGTAACGAACCCGTTTCAAGCGACTGACGGTAAACCCGACACTTTCGAACAATCTGCGCACCTCGCGGTTCTTACCTTCGCGCAGCACGACGTGATACCAGTGATTGCGTCCCGATCCGTTGTAGTACTGCGCATCGCTGAATTGGTGAGTTGCGCCATCGATGACGACGCCGGTCTGCAACGCTGCCAGCGCCTCTTCCTCTAGACGCCCATCGACGCGAACTGCGTATTCCCGGTCGAGACCGGTGGACGGGTGCATCAGGCGATGTGCCAGCGCGCCATCGTTGGTCAGCAGCAACAGGCCAGTCGTCTGAATATCCAAACGACCCACCGATATCCACCGCCCACCCTTGAGCTTGGGCAACTCATCGAACACCGTGCGCCGTCCTTCGGGGTCGCGTCTACTACAGACCACGCCAACGCGTTTGTTGAGCACCAACACGCGAGCATACTCGTCCTGTTTGCCTTTCGCGCGACGGTCATCGACACGAATGACATCGTCGGCGGCGACGCGCTGACCGAGATGCGCGGTTTCGCCATTGACCGAAACACGACCAGCCGTAATCCAGCCTTCTAATTCACGACGCGAGCCGTAGCCAAGATCAGCCAAGACCTTCTGCAACTTCTGGGTTTGCATGCGACCTAGTCCCCGTCCGGAAATTCGCTTCCTGCTAATTTCCTCTGTCGGTTTTCTTCGAAAACCTCGCATTTTTCTTCGAAAAATGGTCGGGCATCCCTGCCCTCCACTAG